>JBGPAO010000093.1:0-10291 GCA_041480755.1 Bacteroidia bacterium | reverse complement strand
CTTAAATTATGAACAATGGTAGCTTTATAAAAATATTTCTTTGTTTACCTGGTATTTTTTTCTTTTCCTGTCACAGGGATATTCCTGATCTCGACTTTAAGCAGGAAATGAGAAATTTTGTACAGGATCTCAGTTCTTATGCAAAGGCAGTTGATCCTGAATTTATCATCATTCCACAAAACGGACAGGAACTTATCACGCTTAACGGAGATAATAAGGGAACCGCCGATCTCACGTATATATCATTCATTGACGGACAGGGACGGGAAGATCTTTTTTATGGCTATGATGATGACAATCAAGCTACTCCATCTGTAGAAACAGAATATATGGCAGATTTTCTTGATTTAGCTGATGAGTTTGGTTTGACAATTCTTGTTACCGATTACTGCAGTACCCATTCCAAAATGGATGATTCCTATTCAAAAAATAATTCCAGGGGATATGTTTCATTTGCTGCCGATCACCGGGAGTTGGATAACATACCCTCCTACCCTTCTGTACCTTACGGCGAAAATGATGCCGAAGTCAATTCATTCCATGAAATTAAGAATTTTTTATACCTGATAAATCCGGATCAGTTTACCAGCAAACAGGATTTTATTAATGCCGTTACATCGACAAATTGGGACCTGCTGATTATGGATCTGTTTTTCAATGAAGAACCATTTTTAAGTGCAGAAGTTGAAACGCTAAGAAATAAGGCAAATGGTGGTAAAAGACTTGTCATCAGCTACATGAGTATAGGTGAAGCTGAAGATTACAGGTATTACTGGAAAAGTAACTGGAAAAAAGGCAATCCGGAATGGTTGTACAAGGAGAATCCCGACTGGGAAGGGAATTACAAGGTTAAATACTGGATGGAAGATTGGAAACAGATCATATTTGGAGGAGAAAATGCTTATTTTGATAAGATCATGAATGCAGGATTTGACGGGGTTTACCTGGATATTATTGATGCGTTTGAATATTTTGAGGAACTATGAAGCATGGGGCATGGCGAAAGAGAGAGGGGGTTAGGGGGTGAGGGGGTGAAAAAGAGAGAAAGAGGGACAGGGAGAGGGAGGGATAGAGAAAACACAAATTAATAAGAGAGATGGTAAATCTCAAGTATAGAAGGAAGAAACTGCCGGTTTTGAAGTTATTTGTTTATATAATAATTTTAATAACCATCCTGGTAATTATAATCAGGAGCAGGGAGATTTTTTCTTTTCTGGAAGTATTCACAGGATAAAACTCCTGGAAAGAATAAAATACAGGTTAATTAAAATAGCCCGTTGAAATATAATTAGTATCTGCTCAGGTTTTACTGATAATCAAATCCCCTTTTTTTCATAAATTTCGATTTTGTTGGAAAATAATTTTCTGTAATCTATAGCAATTAAAACGAACCCTTAATTCCATGATAAAAAGAATACTTTTTTTAATTGTATTATTAACTTTGGCAGTTACTGCGTTCGCCCAGGAAAATATTAAAGGTGCCAAAGTGGTTACAGCTGATAATACTCCCCTGCTGATTAACCGGGCATTGATAGTAGGGATTTCGGATTACAACAACATTGATGATCTCCAGTATGCACACAGCGATGCACTCGCGTTTTATAATTTCCTTCGTTCTCCTGCCGGCGGCAAAATAGACAGCGCAAACATCGTACTTTTGCTGAATAATAATGCTACCAGTGCTAATTTTTTCTCGGGTCTCGACTGGCTTCTTTCTGAGACAAAAGAAGGGGAAACTGTGGCAATTTATTTCTCAGGGCACGGGGATCTGGAGACTAAAACGATCCGTCAGAACGGTTTTCTTCTCGGGTATGATTCCCCTAAAACCTGTTATATGGCCGGGGCTATTGGTGTGGGTTATGTTCAGGATTATCTTGCTACCCTGGCAACAGCCAACAAGGCAAAAGTAATACTGTTCACTGATGCCTGCAGGTCCGGGAAGCTTACAGGTGGATCAGAAGGACTTAAAAATACCACCGCCGCACTGGCTGAACAATGGGAAAACATAACAAAGATATTATCATCACAGGCCGGGGAACTTTCAATGGAAAGCACAAAATGGGGAGGCGGAGCGGGAGTTTTCACCTATTACCTGATCAGGGGAATGATGGGGCTGGCAGACAGGAACCATGATAATATGGTAAATCTTCTCGAGTTGAATATCTATCTGAATGATAATATCCCGAGAGAGACAAACTTCAACCAGAATCCGACTGTTGACGGAAAACAAAATACCGTCATTGCATATATTGACAGTCTGACGCTACTGGCGCTTCAGAATCAAACTGAGGGCGGGTCCGGACAGTCCCTTGCACTCGCTTCCAAAGGATTTATGGAAGATATAAAGGAACAGCTGGAACCGGACATTTATGAAATCTATCAGAAATTCCAGGAATCTATTGACAAGGGAAGGCTGGTCAATGATGCAGCCGGCACAGACACATTAAACGCTTTTTATTATTATGAAAAGCTTATGTCTGACGGCCGGGCAGAAAATATTCAAACCAGGATCCATAGGACATTTTTATCTGCACTTCAGAATAAGACACAAATTTATCTGAACAATTATGTAAGAGGCAAAGACATAGCAGATTCAATTAATCTTTACCAGGCTTATCTCGAACAGGAAAAAGCCCTGGAAATGGTTGATACAACCTTTATTCTTTATAACAACATTAAGGCCAGGTATCTTTTTCTCAAATGTATTTATACCTATGATGACTTTGAACGGCTAAAGCTTCTCGAAGAATGTGTGAAAGCTGAACCTGATGCTGCATACGCTTACAATGAGATCGGGACGATCTGTGATAATCTTGACCAGTACGACAAGGCTCAAATTGCTCTTGAAACAGCCATGGACCTTGCTCCAAACTGGAGTTACCCCTATAATAACCTTGCAATTATTTATCATGACCTGAAACAATATAATAAAAGCAAGGAGTATTACCAGATAGCTATGGAAAAGGATTCACTGCTTGTGAACCCATATTATAATCTGGGTATTTTGTACACTGATCTCGGGGATACTTCAACCGCGATTCAGTATTATAATCAGGCCATCCTGATCGATTCAACTTATAAAAACGCATATCTTAATCTTGGCAACCTGTATCTGAATCAGAAAAAGTATAAAGAAGCAGAAAATATTTACGTGAAGTGCGCTTATAGTTCAAGTGCCTCAGTCGGTTTCAATGGTGCAGGTTATACATGGTTTTTACAGCAGAATTATCCCATGGCGGAACAGTATTACAGGGAAGCCCTCAGTTACAATCCAAATGATGAGCGGGTTCTGGCTAATCTTGGGGAGCTATATGAGGATGCCAAAAGGTATGAGGAGTCTATTGAATCATACAAAAAAGCCCTTGAAATAAAACCTGAATACGGATATGCGTACAACGGACTGGGCAACACCTATTTCAGTATGGAAAAGTACAGGACAGCTCTCGATTACTATTATCGGGCCCTTCAATATGATTCATTATCAAAATACTACCTGTATAATGTAGGCAATGCATATATAAATCTTGATAACCGTGATTCCACATTGCTGTTCCTTAACAGGGCACTTGAAATTGATCCGAAGTATGCCATTGCGGTTTACCGGAAGGGTGATGTATTTGAAAAATTCGGGGAGGATGATTCGGCAGAGTATTATTTAATAAAGGCGATGGAACTAAATCCGTATGACGAAGATATTTATAATTCATATGGGAACCTTAAATATTACAATCAGGAATATGATGCGGCTATTTCTTATTATGAAAAGGCCGTAAAGATCAAACCAGGTTTCAGGGAGGGATGGTTTAACCTTGGCAATTGCTATAGCGGGCTGGGAGACAATCTGAAAGCGATCGAAAATTATTTAAGGGCCATTGAAGCGGATTCCACCTATGCCATGGCGTATAGCACGGCAGCAGGCATATTTGAAGATATGGGAGAAAAGGATAATGCGCTGAAATATTACCAGAAAGCAGTTGAGCTAAATCCGAATGATATAGAATGTCTCAATGATATAGGCAATCTTTATTATTACATGCCTGATTACGAAAATGCGATGACTTATTATCAGAAAGTGCTTGCCATAGATCCCGGCTATAAATATGCCCTTGTCAATGTCGCCAATGTATATGATATAACAAACCAGCCTGAAAAAGCAATTGAATATTATTATTTTGCCACTCTGGCTGATGATTCATATCTTTCAGCTCATTACTTCCTCGGACAGGTTTATTACAAGCAAATGGAATATGAAAAAGCTATTAAATGTTTCAGCAAGGTTATAGAGCTTGATCCAACTTATCTATGGGGGTATGATTACCTGGGCTACAATTATTTCAGTCAGGGTGAATATGAAAAATCGATTCCCTATTTTCAGAAGGTTGTTGAGCTGGATTCATTATTTACCGATGCCTGGTATCAGCTTGGGAACCAGAACCAGTACCTCGGAAGGTATGAAGAATCAGAGAAATATTTTCTGAAAAGCATTGAACTGGATCCTATAAATTATAATTATTACATTGGACTGGCTTACACTTACGTCAGGATTGGCAGGTACAATGAGTCGAAGGAGGCATTCCTCAAATCCATTGAACTGGAGCCGGAGATTTCGTTCAATTATTATAATATGGCGTGCCTGTATTCTCTTCAGGGCATGGCTGATGAAAGTCTTGAATGGCTAGAGAAAGCGCTGGAAAAGGGCTTTGACAATTTCGACCACCTGGAGACTGATCCGGATATGGAGAATGCGCGGGAGGCACCTGGGTTCAAGGATCTGGTGAAGAAGTACAGGAAGAAGTGAGGAAGGAAAGAGGGAGGAGAGAGAGGGCGAGGGGGCGAGGGGGCGAGATTGCAAAAAGACTTAATGATTTAATAAATGAAATTACTTTGTAAATAAATAGACATGAATAAAAAGCAGTGGTACGAGGCACTCTTTGAGAACTATGGACAGAAATACGATGAGGAAAGTTTCACGCAAGGGACCATTGGAGAAAGTGATTTTATTGAGAAAGAGCTGAATTTCGACAAATCATTAAAAATACTGGATGTCGGATGCGGGACAGGCCGGCATTCAATAGAGCTATCCAGGAGAGGATACAAAATTACAGGAATTGACCTGTCGGAATCACAGCTCAAAAGAGCAAAAGAAAAAGCCGAAGCAAATAATCTGAAAATCGACTTTCGAAGGATTGACGCCAGGGAACTTCCATTTGACATGGAATTTGATGCGGCCATTATGATTTGTGAGGGAGGGTTCCCCCTTATGGAGACCGATGAGATGAACTTTGAAATACTCAAAAGTGTAACAAAATCATTAAAGTCAAAGAGTAAATTCATATTCACAACATTAAACGGGCTCTTCCCTTTATACCATTCAGTCGAGGAGTTTTGCGATTCAACCACCGGTGAGGGCAATGCAACATATAAAAGCAACACATTCAATCTCATGACATTCCGGGACATCAATATAACAGAAGTCACGGATGACCTGGGCGACAAGAAGACTCTTGAGTGCAATGAAAGGTATTATGTCCCGAGTGAAATCACCTGGCTTTTAAAATCCCTGGGATTTCATAAAATAGATATATATGGTGCAAAGCTTGGGGCTTTCTCAAGGGAGGAAAAGTTGACTACTGAGGATTTTGAGATGCTGGTTATTGCTGAGAAAGCATAAAAACCATTCCTCCCCGAAAGAGCGATGATATCAAAGTAATGTGTTTTAAAACAGATTTCTTCGTTGATTTTGATTTAATATATGAGTAATTTATCTTTCACGATCCGTTAGAAGTTTTGCAGTATCTTTGCTATTCCCATTTGTAAGATCACAGTATGGATCTTTACTAATGGCAGATACTATTAATAAATGGAAATACTGATAATAGGGATACTTATCCTGCTAAATGGATTCTTTGCACTTTCGGAAATAGCCCTTGTTTCAAGTAAAAAATCAAGACTTGAACAGCTTAAAAGAGACGGGACCAAAGGTTCGGGCACTGCTTTAAAATTGCTTAAAGATTCCGGAAGGTTCCTCTCTGCCATACAGGTAGGTATAACTTTAATCGCTATTATAACGGGCGTTTATGGGGGGATTACCCTTGCTGATAAAATTGTGCCATTCTTTGAAAAGTTCGAATTGTTTAAAAATTCGGCTGATGAGATATCTCTTACAATTACTGTAATTGTAATAACTTACTTCTCAATCCTTATCGGAGAGCTTGTGCCTAAAACAATTGCTTTAAGCAATCCGGAAAAGATCGCAGTAAGGATTTCAATCCCGATCTATTATATTAGTCTGATCTGTTTTCCGATCGTTAACTTCCTGTCTTTTTCCACATCACTTATTATCAGGCTGATTGGAATTAAGAAACAACCTTATCGTATGACTGAGCCTGAACTGATTCAAATGTTAAAAACTGCTTCCCGGGAGGGCATTATTGAAAAAGAACAAAACCTGATCCATGAAAAAGTATTTTACTTCTCTGATAAGAAAGCAAAGCACATAATGACTCACAGAACTGAAGTTGAATGGATAGATATCAATCAATCTTTTGAAATAATTAAAAAAAGCATCCTTGAGTCAAAACACAGCAGATTGGTTTGTTGCAGGGATAATCTCGATAATTTCCAGGGGATATTACATGTTAAAGATTTCCTTACTGAATGTTCTGCTTCAGACGAGCTAATAATTGCAGATTTACTGATACAGCCGATAATTGTACCTGAAAGCGCGGATGCGTACAAAGTCCTGGACCTTTTCAAGCAGCAACAGATTCATTTTTGTATTGTAGTAAATGAGTATGGCAGTTTTGAAGGAATTATAACTCTTCATGACATCCTGGAAAATCTTATCGGAGATATCCCTGAAGAAGGGGAATCAACTGAACCGGATATCTTTGTCCGTGATGATAAATCCTACCTGATAAGCGGCGATGCTCCTGTTGAGATCCTGGATGGAATATTTGATAACTACATGACTGATTTCGAAAAAATTGATTACTCAACTGTCGCGGGATTTGTTTTAAATAAAATTGATAAAATACCTCAGATTGGAGACAAGTTTACATATAACAACTTTATTATTGAAATTGTAGATATTGATGCACAAAGAATTGACAAGATCCTGATAAGAAAAAAATAATACGCCATATTCAGTTTATTTGGAATATGATAAATTTGATTTTTTAATAAATATAAACTTTAAGGATACTTACCATGAGATTGAAATTAAAACTGAGGCATTTATTCACTGCTGTTTTTCTGGCTTACGTCATGCCTGTTTTGAATGCACAAATAACTAACAATAAAGCTGACAATATTAAATTATTCGTAAGTAATATGTCACTGGGCGACAAGGCTGCCTTATGCTCAGGCAAAGATTTCTGGACTACCAGACCGCTAGAATGGTCAAAAATACCTTCAATTTATATAACAGACGGACCGAATGGGTTAAGGAAATCAAATATAACTAATGGTTTTGCCCAGGATATAGTACCTGCAACATGTTTCCCAACCGCATCTGCACTGGCTTCATCATGGAATATAAAGCTGGTTGAAGAAGTGGGAAAAGCGATTGGCGAGGAGTGCCAGGAAAATAACGTTCAGATTATCCTGGGTCCGGGGGTTAATATAAAGCGTTCCCCACTATGCGGGAGGAATTTCGAATATTATTCAGAAGATCCGGTACTGTCAGGTTATTTAGGAGCAGCCTGGGTCAGAGGAGTACAGAGCCAGGGTGTAGGGGCATCATTGAAACATTTTGCATGTAGTAACCAGGAGTCTAACAGAATGACAGTAAATGTGATAGCAGATAAAAGAACGCTTCATGAAATATATTTGCGGCCATTTGAAATAATTGTTAAGCTTGAACAACCATGGTCAGTTATGGCTTCATATAACAGGATTAATGGAGTTTTTTCCTGTGAGAACAGCTGGCTGCTTAAAGACGTTCTGAGGAAGCAATGGGGATTCAAAGGATTTGTTGTCTCCGACTGGGGCGCAGTTAATAATCTGCCGGCAGCGATAAAAGCAGGTATGAACCTGCAGATGCCGGGAGGCCCGGTTGATAGAACTATTGTTGATGCTTATGACAGGGGTAGACTGTCTGAAAAAGATCTTAACCAGTCAGTTGAAGATGTTCTGAGAATCACGCTTAAGTCGGATTCATTAAAAAAAGAGAATTTTAAGTATGACCGTGAACAACATCACAGGCTGGCAAGGAAAGCTGCCTCTGATTGTATTGTTCTTTTAAAGAATGAGGGCTCTGTCCTGCCAATAAGCCGTGATTCAAATAGAAAGATAGGTATAATTGGTTCATTTGCTAAGAAACCCCGTTTGATGGGAGGCGGAAGTTCAATGGTTAATCCAACAATGGTTGATGTACCATATGATGAAATCAAAAAAATTGCCGGCGATAATCTGTTATTTTCATTTTCTGAAGGTTATCCTGAGAAAGATACTGTTGATCAGAGAGTAATAGATAAGGCAGTCAATCTGGCAAGTGGTTCCGATATAGTGATAATTTTTGCCGGACTGCCTGAAAATTACGAAACAGAAGGAGTTGACAGGCTTCATCTTAATCTTCCGGCAAGCCAGAATGCCTTGATTTCACAGGTAGCCATTGTCCAGAAAAATGTAATCATAGTCCTATTTAATGGTTCCCCTGTTACCATGCCATGGCTGTCAGAAGTCGAAGCTGTCATGCTGGCCGGATTAAGCGGACAGGCTATCGGGGGAGCAATCGCTGATGTCTTATTCGGAGATGTAAATCCATCGGGAAAACTGGCGGAGACGTATCCTTTAAAACTGGAGGATAATCCATCATACCTTAATTTTCCCGGGGAAGACCAGGAGGTATTTTACAGTGAAAGAGTATTTGTCGGATACAGATATTATGACATGAAAAACCTGGAAACTTTGTTTCCATTCGGATATGGGCTCTCCTATACATCATTTGGATACAATAATCTCAAATTGTCATCCACTAGTATAAAAGATACGGATTCCCTGCTTGTTACATTCCGGGTCGGGAATATCGGAGAAAGAGCCGGCAATGAAGTTGTTCAACTGTATATTCTTGATTATGAATGTACACATCAGAGACCTGTAAAGGAGCTGAAAGCATTTGCGAAGGTTGAACTTGCTCCAGGTGAGTCAAGGCAGTTAGGATTTGTCTTTAGCTATGAAGATTTTGCATTCTACAATCCTGTCGTAAATGCCTGGGTTGTTGAAACAGGTGATTTCGAAATTCTTGTTGGTGCTTCATCACAGGACATCCGTTTAATGAAAACAGTGCATGTTGATGCGACAAAGAAATGGATTGCACCGCTTACCCGTTATTCACTGATAAAAGAATGGACGGCTCATCCAATTGGAAGGGAACTAATTGCCCCTGTTCTCAATGGGATGGCAAGATCTTTTTCCGGCAATCAGGATATTACTGGAAATCCTGTTGAAATGATCAACCGCGTAATTGGAGATATGCCCATTATTAAACTTGTCGGCTTCAGCCAGGGTAGTTTTACAATGGAGATGCTCAATCAGATGATCATTGAAGCAAATGAGTAAGAGCTAATTCTGAATTCAGAATTTAAAGTTCAAAGCTTTGTTTTCGGTGATCAAATCTGGCCCGTTGCGAAGAACTTTTCGCAATGAATGATTTTTCCTCGAATTCTAATTCTGTGCAATATTTTTGCAGACAGGTTCCCCGGAGTATTTAAATAATCTATTATTCCCGTTTCCTGAACATATTACAGGTATCATTCAGAAAGCAGCATTAAGCTTTTAGTGTTTGGCATTTTGCATTCAGAATTCTGAATTCTGAGTTCATCACTCATCAATCATCACTCATTAGTTCCCCGTGTGCTTGTTAAAAACTTTGAAAAAAATATCACCTAATGGTTACGATAAAACAAAAGTTCTGACATAAAGGTATAGTGAATGAACAAATTTCGTATTCATGTCAGCAATGAGATATATAAACAAGATGCTGAGGATCAACACCCTGGTAAAATTAAGAGCAACAGGCAGTCCGCGGGAACTGGCTAATAAACTGGGAATATCGGAAAGGAGTGTTTATGAATATATAAGTAATATGAAAGAACTGGGCGCCCCAATTGCTTTCAGCTATTCGCACAACAGTTATATCTATTGCCAGGAGGGAGACCTGGTAATAGGTTTCTCTCATGAAATTCTGAATGAAGAAGAAGTAAAAATAACATCAGGAGGTTATGTTAGAGGGATAATACCAGGCGGGGAAGATATTACAGGTATTCTGCAAAATATTTTCATATGAATT
>JBGPAO010000092.1:0-10310 GCA_041480755.1 Bacteroidia bacterium | reverse complement strand
TCTGCTTAAAGGATTTATTCCTCTGAGGGATGCAAGTGAAGTGCAGGAAGCCAGGGCCCCAAGGAGGCTTGACCTGAGTCGCCTTGAACAAACAAAGATGGAGGCTCAGTCGACATTACAGGGCAGGGGAGGAGGAGACGGTCAGCCGCCATCCACACCACAACAGAAAGTTGTCCAGCCTGTAAGAACCGGCAAAAAGATTGGAAGGAATGATGTAGTTAAGGTACGTTATACCGATGGTAAGCTAGTTGAAACCAAATACAAGAAGGTGGAACAGGATATTGAAACCGGTCGTTGTGTTCTCACGACATAGAATTGAATGCCTTGATCAGCTCTGAAAGCTTATTATATGTTGCCCTGCTTACCGTGGTTAACGGCATCCTTACCTGATTCTGAACCAGTCCTAAAATATTAAGTGCTGCTTTTATACCTGCCGGGCTTCCTTCAACAAACAAATTTTCAATAATCTCAAGAATTTTGAAATGAATTTGCCTTGCCTCAATATATTTCATTTCCAAAGCTTTGCGTACCATAATGCTGAACTCTTTTGGAAAGGCATTAGCTACAACGGAAATGACACCGGACGCACCGATACTTATCAATGGCAGGGTGATTGCATCGTCCCCTGAAATTACCAGGAAATTATCAGGTTTGTCCTGTATGATCTTCATTATCTGTGAGAAATTACCTGATGCTTCTTTTATTCCCACGAATTGATCATTAAAATCATGCGCCAGGCGGAGTGTTGTTTCTGCTGTAATATTGCATCCTGTCCTTCCTGGCACATTATAAATAATTACCGGGACCGGACACGAAGAAACGATAGCCTGGTAATGAGAATACAGCCCTTTCTGGTTAGGTTTATTATAGTAAGGGGTCACTGAGAGTATAGCATCCACACCATCAAAATCAGTTTTTTTGATCTTATTGATCACATCCTGTGTATTACAGCCGCCAATTCCTACTACAACAGGGACACGTTTATTTACTGCTTCTAGTACAGAACTGAGTATTGCTTTTTTTTCATCCTTGGTTAATGTCGGGGTTTCTCCTGTAGTGCCAAGTACGACAATGTATTCAGATTTATTGGTAATAATGTGTTCAACGAGATTTGCCAGCGAGTTGAAATCGACACTATCATCCTTCCGGAACGGTGTCACTATTGCTACACCTGTACCTGTGAATTTACTTTGAGCCATAAATGTTTAGTTCTCTGAAGTTAATTACAAATTCAGTTTTTTTGTGGATTCCTGATTTCTATCAGGTTAAGATAATGTTTGACCTGTTCAATAAAAAAGTCAAGATGCTTATTTTGTTTTACATCTATCATCAGGTCAAAATCTTCCCGTCCGGTAAACCTGCCTATTTTGTATTCTGCCGGAGAAAGCGAGGAAATATAATTTACGGGGAAATGATCCTTAAGACTTAAATCAAACAGGATATTAAAATTGTCAAGAATAAAGTTATTAATATATTGATTCGCCGGCCTGAAATACCAATCCAGATTTTTCAGGCAGAAAAAGTTAAAACCGGTCCGGAGCAAAAAGTGATCAGGGATCTTATCATCATTTATAAAACCAAGAACTGAGGTATTAATTTTTTTTTCTTCAAGGTATTTTTTAAATTCTTTCACTGCCTGAAAGTCTTCTTCACTCTGGCACGAGAAAATTATACCAGCCTTGCGCGCTGTGACAAAATTATGCATTTTCCTGTTCCTGACCACAGTACGGGCTTTCCTGTTCAACCAGAACTGTCCTATTCTTTTTCGGGTTTTCTCAAAGATTTTCACGGTGCAAGTTTATGAAAAATTTCTTCAGGTTTTAGGATTATTTATCATTTCCGCAAAATCTTTCTCTGAAATGACATTGATATTAAGATTTCTGGCTTTCTCGAGTTTTGCCGGTCCGGCGTTTTCTCCCGCAAGCAGGTAGTTTGTTGAGGATGTAACGGAACTTGCATTCTTTCCCCCATGCATAGTTATCATCTCTTTCAGTTCCTCCCTGGAATGATCAATAAAAGTCCCGGATATAACAAATGTAAGACCCTTAAGATTTTCACTGGCAGGGCGGGATTCTTTCTCTGAGATACTGAACTTAAGCCCTGCTTTTTTCAATCTTTCAATTATATCATTATGGACAGGATTTTTAAAATACTCGGTAATACTTCCGGCAATTCTGTCACCAACTTCCTCAACCGATAAAAGTTCTTCCGGGCTGGCTGATAATAATTTATCCAGAGACCTGAAATGCCTTGCGAGTTTTTTTGCTACGGTCTCGCCAATGTATCTTATCCCGAGTGCAAATAATACTCTGTCGAAAGGCACATTCCTGGATGCTTCAATACTTTTAACCAGGTTCATAGCTGATTTTTCAGCAAATCTTTCAAGATGTACAAGCTGATCGAATGTCAATGAATACAGATCAGCAACATCCTTTATCAGTCCTTTTTTATACAACAGGTCAATTGTGGCCTCAGCCGCTCCGATATCCATTGCTCTCCGGCTGATGAAATGCTCAATCCTGCCTTTAATTTGCGGGGGGCATCCTTGTTCATTAGGGCAATAATTAGCTGCTTCCCCTTCATTTCTCACTAAAGGTGTGCCGCAGGCCGGACAATTTGATGGAAATCTGAAAGATTTTGTGTCAGGCGGTCTTAAGGAATGGTCAACACCGGTAATTTTTGGAATTATCTCGCCTCCCTTTTCAATATATACTGAGTCCCCTGTTCTTATATCCAGCATCTCAATCTGGTCGGCATTGTGAAGGGTTGCCCTTTTGACAGTTGTTCCTGCAAGGAATATTGGTTCCAGGTTAGCCACAGGTGTTATGGCGCCTGTTCTTCCTACCTGGAGGTCAATAGAGAGCAGGCGTGTAACTGCCTGTTCAGCCTGAAATTTATATGCAATTGCCCAGCGGGGCGATTTTGCAGTATAACCCAGTAAACGCTGGTGCCGGTAAGAATTTACCTTAATGACAACTCCGTCTGTATCGAAAGGAAGCTTTTTCCTTTCACTGCCCCAGTATGTTATGAAATCCATTAGTCCGTCAATACCTTTCACTTTTCTAATATAATCTGGTATTTTGAAACCCCAGGCGCGGGCTTTAACAAGGTTTTCGTAATGCGAATCGAAGGGAAGCTCAGAACCAAGAATATGATAAAGAAAGCAATCCAGTGGCCGTCTGGCTACAATGGATGAGTTCTGAATCTTGAGAGTGCCTGAGGCAGCATTCCTTGGATTTGCGAAAGGCTCTTCACCTGCTGCTATCCTCTGCTCATTCATTTTCTCAAACTGCTTTCTTGGTAAAAAGATCTCACCCCTGATCTCAAAGTCAGCAGGATAATCCATACCATGCAATTGCAATGGAATACTGCGTATTGTCCTGACATTGTCTGTAACCAGATCTCCCTTCTCTCCATCACCCCTGGTCAGAGCATGCCTGAGCTTTCCGTTTTCATAAATCAGGCTGATAGCAACACCATCATACTTTAACTCGGTCGCATATTCAAAATCATCCCCGATGGTTTTCCTGACACGGTTATCAAAATCAATCAGTTCTTCCTTTGAATATGTGTTGCCAAGCGACAGCATAGGATATTTGTGCTCCATCTGAACAAAATTCCTGTTTATGTCACTTCCTATTCTTTTTGTAGGACTGTTATCATCATAAAATTCCGGGAATTTTTTTTCAAGGGTGATTAATTCATTCAGAAGCATGTCATATTCAAAATCAGTAATTTCTGGTTTTGAAAGTACATAGTACAGGTGATTGTGATGTTCAATCAGTTTCCTGAGCTCCTCTATTCTTTTTCCTGCTTCCGAACGGTTCATAATTATTAATTCATTATGTGCTTCAAAATTAATTCTTTTTATAATTAATCATTTAATATTAACAATTCCGTGTTTAAAAAAATAGCTTCCGTTTTAACACGTTCAGATTATTCTAAGTACATTTATTCCGGTTTTGGTTCTGTTCATTTTTTCGGATGAACGGATAATAGGGAACCGGGTGAAAATCCCGGACAGTACCCGCTGCTGTGATCTCCTTAAAACCGCTGGCATACTTTGCCACTGTCGGCTGAATAGCTGATGGGAAGGCGCCAGGGAAAACAGGAGTAAGTCAGAAGACCTGCCAGAGATTTTTTTGCTTTCGGGACAAAAGCGCGAGTGCATTCAAATACATTTCCTGCTTATTTCCGGTAAAGCATCAATATATGTCGTTCAGGCATCTGGTTATATATATTATTTTATTGACCGGCCTTTTTCCCCGGTTTTCTGCGCTTGCTCAGACAATGCCTGATACAATTCATATACCCGAAGTGAAAATTTTCCGGCAGGCGAATATTGTAAAACAGGTCTTCAGTTTTTCAGAATTGGATTCATTTACACTGATTCAGAACAGCAGCACAAACCTTTCTGACCTGTTGACACAGCATTCAACAATTTATATCAAATCAACTGGGAGAGGTACACTTTCCACAGCTTCATTCAGGGGTACTGATGCCAGCCATACAAAAATTTACTGGAATGGACTCATTGTAAACTCACCCATGCTAGGACAATTGGACCTGACCCTGATACCCGCACTTTTTTTAGATAAAGTTTCACTATATCATGGAGGCAGCTCTCTTACGACCGGAGCTGGCGCACTTGGAGGGATCATCGCTCTCTACAATAAACCTGTCTGGAATAATGAAAACAGCTTCTCCATAATTAATGAGCTTGCGAGTTTTGGCACTTATCAGACATTTGGCAAAATCGAAGTGAAGAAGAATAACTGGATCTCAAAAAGCAGGGCATTTTACAGCCGCTCCGAGAATAACTATCCCTTTTATAATCGGAATGTCCTTCCACCCGAAAACCAGCGACTGCAGAACAGTCAATATTCAAGATATGGATATCTGCAGGAATTATACTTCAGAACACGGAGAGATGATTTATTCTCTATGAAATTATGGTTACAGCATGCTAACCGGAATCTGCCCCAGCCATTATCACGCGAAGGATCTGATGCAAGAGAATCTCAATCTGATGCCAACATACGGTCAGTTTTCAGCTGGAAACATTATGGAAAGGCAGGAGAATATGAAGTAAGTTCAGGAATTATATCAGATAAAATAAATTATATCCTTGCACAATCGTCAGATGGCAATGTTAATATTGATTCACGAAGCAGGGAAAACAGTTTCATTAATCGTTTTGATTATTCATTCAATATTAATTCCAGGACCATATCGCGCCTGCAGATTTTGTATAATTATTACAATGTTGGAATAACCGAAAAAATACATTCAGAAGGTTATAAAGCTGTCCGATCGGAATTGTCTGTCATGGCTGGATTAAACAGAGAGTTCGGAAAAAGATTAAGTGCTTTTTTACTGGTTCGGTCCAACCTGATTGACAAGGATTTTATTCCTGTGATGCCATTGCTTGGATTTGCCCTGAAACTTTTAAGGGAGCCAGAATTGTATCTGAAAACAAACATATCAAGAAATTATAATGCTCCCGGGCTTAATGACATGTACTGGATCCCTGGTGGTAATCCCGACCTGAAACCTGAGGAGAGCTATACTGCCGATATTGCCTTAGACTTAGAACAACAGAATGACCTGTTCATGATAAATTCCAGCATCACCGGGTATATATCAAGGATAAACGGCTGGATAATATGGAAACCCACTCAATATCAATACTGGGCTCCGGAGAATGTGGCACTTGTTTTTTCAAGAGGCCTGGAGTTCAGTATAAAAACCATCACTGATATTAATAATGCAAAAATCATTGTTCAGGCAAATTACAATCTCTGCAAAACATCAGAACCGGATGGTCGGCAGTTAATCTACATCCCTATGCATGGTTTTAATAGTTGGGCAGGCGTGATTTTTAGAGGATATCAGTTAGACTTCCAGGCCGGGTATACTGGTAAAAGGTATACTCAGACGGAAATTAAAGAGGAAACATCTGAAACTGTTCTTGAACCTTATTTCCTTGGTGATGTGTCCCTGAGCAAGGAGGTGAATTTGCATAAGTTCAGGTTGAATTTTAATTTCTCTGTAAGAAATCTTTTCAACAAAGATTATCAGGTAGTCCTGGCCAGGCCTATGCCCGGAAGAAATTATTCATTAATTCTTGGATTATCGTTCTAAACTAAAATAAATAAGATGAATCCAGTTGTAAAATCATCAGCCGCAAAACTTGAAGCGGCAATTATATTTCTGATTATTTGTATAGCCTGTGACAAAGAAAACGTTCAGATAAAAGGGTATGATTTTGCCGATTCTGCCGGAGTTTATATTGTGAATGAAGGGAATTATACGCAGGAGAATTCTTCACTTTCCTTCTTAAACCTTGAATCAATGAAGCTATATAATAATGTATTTTATAACGCTAATGAAACAAGTCTCGGTGATGTGGCATATTCAATGATCATTAAGGATAATAAAGGCTTTATAGTAGTAAATAATTCAGGAAGGATTTATGCAATCGATGCTCGCAATGGCCGCTATAAAGGGAAAATTACCGGATTTGACTCGCCAAGGTATGTATATCTGCTGAATGATACAAAGGGATATGTAACAGATCTTTACTCGATGAAGATCAGTATTATTAATCCGTCCACCTATGAATTAACAGGGACAATAGATGTTGCAATAAATAGTACATTCAATCAGCATTCTACCGAACAAATGGCAGGTTTTGGCAATTATGTCTTCATTGGATGCTGGTCATATGATAATAAGATACTTATCCTGGATACAACTTCAGACAGTATAGTTGATTCAATTACAGTAACAAAGCAACCCAATAGTCTTGTCATTGATAAGTACGATAAACTCTGGGTATTGTCTGATGGGGGATATCCCGGAAGCTCCTACGGACAGGAATATGCCGCATTATCAAAGATTGATGCCGAAACAAGAGAAACAGAGCTGGTCATGCAATTTCCTTCCCTTGATGATTTACCCACTGAACTGGTATTGAACGGATCAGGGGATACACTGTATTTTATTCTCCGTGGAATAAGAAGAATGAGTGTTACTGATACCGGATTACCGGCAGTTCCATTTATAAAGATGCGTAATAATGATTTTTATTCAATTGCGATTGATCCGGAAACTTACATTATATATGCAGGAGACCCTATGGATTATCTGCAGAATGGCCTCCTGTACCGGTTCGCTCCTGATGGAGGTTTAATCGATTCCATGCGTGTGGGAATAAACCCGGGGGCATTCTGTTTCAAGGACTGAGGAAAGAGGTTCCGGGTTCCAAGTTCCAGGTTACAAGGCGCAAGTTAGTGAGACTGTACATTCAGGAGCGAAGCGAACTGAATGTGCTAAGTCGAACTAATCCCGTGAACGCAGTGAACGGGATCTCGCAGGTAAATGAAGTAGACAAGATATAAGTTTTAAACCAGATTAATTATCTTTGGACCTAAGCAGTCTTAGAATGAATTAATGAAAAAAACATTCCCGGTAATATCATTTATACTATTATATATTATAGGATTTAATTTCTGTATATCCGGACAATTATCACAGGGAGGGAAACCGGTTGAGATAGATACTGCAGCCATGAATAGCGTGCCGGTAATCGATATCCCATCTGTTTCCCTTTCACAATCATTAACGGATGCTCGGATCGCAAAATCTGATAAATTGAAGCACCTGTATTTTGCAAATAATCATATAATAAATGCAGATCCTGAATCTTCCGGTAAATGGATCAGCGGTCCGGATGGCATTAAAATATGGATCCTTGGGATTCGATCGGACGAATCTTATTCAATAGGATTGATCCTTAGTAAATTCCTGTTGAAGGGTGAAACCAGGTTATTCATTTTTAATGAGGACCGAAGCCATGTAATTGGAGCATTTACGAAAGCAAACAATCTTGTGTCCGGCATTCTTCCTGTTTCGCACATACCAGGGAAATGTATTTATATCCAGCTGGAAATACCTGAAGGACAAGCAGATTATGGCGAACTGATTATTGGGGAGGCTGCTTTAGCTTATCTTCCTCTGTTTGGTGAAGATCCTGACAGGTTTAAGCTTTCAGATACCTGTAATATTGATATTAATTGCGAAGAAGGAAATGACTGGCAGGATGTAAAAAGATCTGTATGCAGGATAGTCATTAACGGGAACAAGTTTTGCTCAGGAACGCTTATAAATACTGCAAATTCAAGCAGGGAACCATATATTCTTACCGCGGCACATTGTATTGGCAGTCAGGGTGAAGCAAACAAATCAATATTCTACTTTAATTACGAAAGTCCGACATGTGATGGCCCGGATGGACCGACATATCATCAGATATCAGGATCAACCCTTATTGCAACCGGCGACACACTTGGAGAATCCCTTAACAGAGACAGCCTGGATTTTACACTGATAAAAATGAGTGTGTCACCACCGGACAGTTTCAGGGTATATTATGCGGGATGGAACAGGTCAGCATTGTCTGCAGAAAATGCCACAACAATACATCATCCGCTTGGAGATGTCAAGAAAATATCCTTTGACTTCGATGCTCCACAGACCGGATATCATGTACCTAACTATTACCCTGAATATGTACTTTATTCGCACTGGAGAATATTAAGGTGGGACCTTGCAACAACTGAGGCAGGATCATCAGGTTGCCCGCTTTTCGACCAGAATAAGAGGTTTGTGGGATTACTGACAGGAGGGGAAGCTAATTGTGTTTCATCCGTAAATGATTATTTCACAAAATTCGATTATTCCTGGAACTACTATCATCAATCGTATAAAAACCTGGAAACATGGTTGGACCCTTTGAACAGTGGAGTTTATGAAACTGATGGACTGGATTATAATGCTTCTGTTTATCATTTAGAGACAGAAAATCTGACCGTATTTCCCACGCCCGGAACAGGAGATTACAAAATACAGCTGGACAGGATCTCAGCAAACGATGGTACGTATTCTATTTATTCGGCGACAGGAGAAATGATCCAGCATGGTATCATACTGCAGGATAATTTATTCAGTTTTAATATCCATGGATCTCCTGCCGGCATTTATTTTATCAGGCTGGTGTTTCCCGACAGGGTACTGACAGCAAGAATTATTCATATTCCTCAATAATCCTGCCTTTTTCAGGAGGCAAAATATTGGTTTCTCTGATAGCTCGTTCAGATGATTTTATCACAATTTAGAAAAAGAATGATGCATCCCGGGTTGATGATCCCGGTTTTAATTGTTTTAATATCATGTAAGGGACCATTGTCCCGGAATGAAGTACAAAAAAACAATAATAATATCAGAATCGATGTAAAGTATGCCAGAGGATTCAGTATTGACGATTTTGGAGATTATAAAATACTGCACGTTTACAATCCATGGCAGAATCTTGAAGGAAAAAAAGTATCCTATTTGCTTTATCCCCGTGGAACAGAGCTGCCCGACTCTGTGAAATATGATGTTGCAGTTCCGGTTCCGGTCCGCAGTGTAATTTGTATGTCAACAACCCATATTGCAATGATAAGGGCTTTGGGGGAGACAGAATCAATAGCTGGCATTTCCGGGAAACAATACATAAGCGATTCGATTGTCAGAACCGGAATTGAGAAAGGTTTAATCCCGGATATCGGTTACGAGCAATCAGTGAACTATGAAATGATCCTGACAATTAAACCTGAGGTAATATTTATGTATGGTGTGACAGGAGATGTCACGGCAACTATAAGCAGGCTGGAATCAATCGGGATTCCTGTTGTACTGAATGCTGAGTACCTTGAAAACAATCCTCTTGCCCGGACAGAATGGATTAAATTCATGTCATGTTTTTATGATAAACTGGAAGCAGGAATGAATTTTTTCAGAGGCCGGGAAGAAGCTTATATTCAGCTTAAAGAATTATTGGCTGGCATCTCCGACAAACCTGATGTAATGACAGGACTGCCATGGAAGAATACGTGGTGGGTGCCCGGAGGGAGATCTTTTGCAGCTGTTCTGATAAGAGATGCAGGCGGCAGATATATATGGAACGAGGATATTTCAGACGAAGCACTGCCTCTTGATATTGAAGCAGTGTACAGCAGGGCAGGGCAGGCAGACATTTGGATCAATTCCGGTTCTGCTTCCTCTCTGGAGGACGTGATCAGCACTGATCCAAGATTAGAGCTTTTCAAACCATTTAAAGATTCAAAGATCTATAACAACAATGCGCGATTAAATCCATACGGAGGAAACGATTACTGGGAATCGGGCGTCATTTACCCGGATGTCATCTTAAAAGATCTGATCAGCATTTTTCATCCTGAGATCCTTCCGGGACACATCCTGGT
>JBGPAO010000091.1:0-10315 GCA_041480755.1 Bacteroidia bacterium | reverse complement strand
TGTGTCATAAGTCCTCCGCCATGCCAGTCCTGCCTGTAAAAATGTTCGCTGATAAGATCCATTGCGTCATAACAATTTGAAAGCATTATACTGTCCCATTCTCCCAGGTCGCCGACGGCAATAAGCTTTATTTCCGGATCAACTGCCCTCATTGCATTAGCAAATGCTTTATGTTTCTTTACAAAATCTTCTGTTGTCATGTACCCAAGCTGCCAGTCGCCATACATCTCATTCCCTATTGACCACCACTTTACCTTCCATGGTTCTGAACAGCCATTTGCAGATCTGAGTTTACCCATTGGAGTGTCAGGTGAACCATTACAGTACTCAACTTCCTGCCATGCCTGTTCAGAATCACCCAATCCTGCATTAACAGCGATATAAGGTTCAGCATTAATCAGCCTGCAGAACATCACGAACTCATGTATTCCTACATCATTATGTTCAACGCCCTGCCATGCGGGATTCTTCCTCGGGGGTCTTTTATCACGATCACCTAAACCATCCTTCCAGTTATAGCCGCTGACAAAGTTTCCTCCCGGCCACCTGTAGACCGGTGCATTTAGCTCTTTAAGAAGTTTAATGACATCAGACCGAAATCCTTCTATGTTATCCGATGGCATAAGGCTGACAGTTCCTACCCATACTTTTCCGTTACCTGAAGGTTTAATCTCCAGGGAGGCATCGTGAGTCAGTTCTCCAGAGTGAAAAGTAAACGGATAAGCTTCATAATTGGCTGTCAGATTGGTTATTTTGATTGAATCAGATTTATCAACCCAGCTCAGAGTAAGGCTTACTGCCTCAATTCCCGGTGTGGCTTTCAGAATTATCCTCCCGATGTAATCCAGGTCAGGCTTAAGCCCCAGACCTGACTGCTGAATAGAAACAACTCCATCACTGCCAGAGGTCAGAACAGGCGACTTATCTCCTGTAAACGGGGCATCCTTATCAGTATAAAACAAATCCTTATTTCCGTTGATTTTCCATGGAGACTCTCTTTCACCAGGCACATACCAGAATTTACGGTCCCCAAGCATTTCAGCCCATATGCCTCCATAAATACACCTTCCAAGGTGTTCTATAAATTGACCGTAAATGTATTCCGACATTGGTTCTTTTTTATCTGACAGATCGATATTAACTGAAGGTTTTATTTTTTCTGATGAAATAAGCTTCAGCGACATATCATCAAACCATGCCCTGCCTGATGCAGGCCCGTTAACATTCAACAGGCATGAGAGAACAGAGGAATCATCATTGCCGGTTTCAAAGTCAAACTCTATTTTAGTCCAACCGTTGGTGCCTTTCAATCCGGGATAATCTATGCTGAAAGCATCGAACCTGAATCCGGCCCCCTCCCCTTCTGCAGCGATTACATTTTCTGTTTTCACCCATCCTGTAAAATGATATCTCGACCATGGTTTTAATTGAACTTTTGTGAACCACCTTCCGTCAGCTGGTTCATCTGAAAACAGCAAAAGGCTTTTCTTACCGTTATGACTGCTGTAGTCGTATATTGCGGTAACATCTCTTGTCCAGTTTTCTGCTGTCCAGTCTTTTACAATTGCAAGATTGGTTTCCTCAGCTGATGGATTCGGGATAATACCCCATGAAATCTGACTGTAATGTCTGCTGCATGTGAATAATAATAATACGGCAATCAGAATATTTTTAATGTATTTCATAGTTTTATAAAATCCTGCTAATTATTAAAGCAATAAAATTTAATAAAAATGGTTTGTCTGATAATCATCAGCCTGTTGTATCGCTTAAAGATATATATTTAATGTGTGGTTTTAGCAAAATGAATAGGAGCAGATATTCAGCATGAATAAATCCTGGCAAACAATTGTAGAAAGGATAAAAAGAAGGAGATTGTTCAAGACAAATGAACTATTGCTCCTGATAGCAGCATTGGGTTTGATAACGTCCTGCCAGCCTGAACCAGATCCGGAAGATCAGTGGGACAAAGAAGAAGTTCCTGTAGTCTATGATGTTTTTGAAATTGATATTCAGGTAGAGGGCAATGCTCCCATATTATCCAAAGAAAAAACGGATTATCTGAACTGCACAATAGTTGTGAACGGGAAAGGCATCCTTAATGATTACCAGGGAACCGCCCGTATCCGGGGCAGAGGAAATTCATCGTGGTTCTGGTACGATAAGAAGCCCTACCGGATTAAACTGGATGAAAAATCGGAAATTCTTGGCCTGAAGAGCAACAGAGACTGGGTCTTACTGGCAAACTACCGCGATCCAACCGACCTGATGAACGCTTTTGGCTTTGAAGTGGCAAGCTGGCTGGGCTTTCCCTATACCAACCATACACGTTTTGTTGAAGTCACCCTGAATGGCAGTTACATTGGTCTGTATCAACTGACAGAAGAGATTGAGCAAGGCGGTAACCGGGTGGATGTGGATGATTCGGGTGGATTCCTTCTCTGTCTGGATATGGATGATGGTCCTGAATACAGTCCCAATGATGGAGATAATTTCTGGTCGTCAGTGTTTGAAAATCCGATATGTGTTAAATATCCTGAAGAACCGACTGCAGATCAACTGTCTGCAATACGGGATGACTTTGCAAAATTGGAAAACGCCATCAATAGTTATAATTATGATTCTGTAGCTGTCCTGATGGATATTCCATCCTTTATTGATTACCTGATTGTGCAGGAATTGGTCAATAACGTTGAGATTGCAGCACCCAGAAGCACCTATATCCACAAAGATAAAGAAGGTAAATATGTCATGGGGCCTGTATGGGATTTTGATGCAGGCTTTGATTTCGACTGGAGTACCATGTATACAGGACATAACTACTTTAATGAACAGGAATTGCTCCTGGGAACTGATCCGGTATTTCATAAAAACGGATTGAGAATCTCAGGTTTCTTTACTCAGATGTTCCGTAATAAACAATTTGTCCTGGAATATAAAACGCGCTGGAACGAGGTTAAGGATAGTATTTTTGAACATACCTGGGAGGTGATGGCAAAATATAAATTTTGTCTGAAGGATGCTATGGAAAGGGATTTTCAGCGATGGCCGATTGATAAAAATTATAATGACGAAACTAATCGAATGGAAGATTGGCTTTCAGAACGGGTAATTTATCTGACTTCCGTTATTGAAAATTATCCCGAAGGTATTATTCCTACAACCAAAATAGATTGCGGAACAATATCATGTGATGTAACCATGTCTTATCAATCAGGTTACAGTCAAACAGTAACTGTAAAGGTGGATGAAAGCACTTTGCTCTTGATGCTGGGGATTAGCTCCGAGCAGCTTTACAGTGAGAATCTGATGATATTACCTTTAAAAACAGATGGATCGGAAGGGGAAAATAACACAAATGGGGTTTTCGGTGGCTGGTTCGAAGCAGACAACAATCCCGGGTACTGGGCAAATGGTCATGTCTATATTGAGGTCTTTAATAACCTGACAGAGTGGAATTGTGGTTTAAGGGCTGAAAATGGCTATTGCTCTATTGGCCATCAACACACCGTAAGGATGCAATATCAGTATACACAGGGAACGGAGACCAGGACGGTGACTGTAATTGTGAACTTCACAATTGCCGCCTGAGGATATTTTAGGGTGAACTTTCCCGTCGTTGACTGAAGACATCTTAAAAGTAAACGAAACAAAAGAGTGTGCTGTGCGGGCACCCTCTTCATTTTTCAGACACCTGAATCCTTTTTAATAACTTATTGTGTGATGGTGATATTAAATTCGAAGGTAGCGGTATAATACTGACCTGTTATCGGTGAATAGACCAATGCCTGTTTGATCTTAAAGACATTACCGGGAGCACATCTTCCCGGATGTTGTCCCAGGGTAAAGATAAAATTAGTTTCATCAAATTCTGAAAAAACCATATTGGTTCCGGTGCTTCCGGAAACCCATGCGCAGACGTCACCTGCGCCATTAAACCAATGGCCATAACCATTAGCCGTTGTTGTAGTTACCAGGGAGCCATCTTTATTAACTCCATAGAATTTGATTTTTTTTGTTGAATTCGGAAAACCAATATTTGAAGTTATTTCATTACCACTCAATACGAAGGCATAGCATAGTTTGACAACATCGACAGTGACTTCTGTTCCGCTGTAAGCGCTGGCATCAGCCGGGAAGGATACATTGCAGACAAAATCAGTATCGTGAGGCACATTCTCATCTGTAAAATCAATGGCTCCGTAAATGTTTGTACCATCAAATTTAACTTTGTATGGCCACTGTTCATCATTTGTTGCATCTTCATCCCAGGCGTGTACCCAATAAGAGGTTGGTGCACCATTCACGACAAACCAGATATTGGTGCAGTTCTCAGGGCAGGTAAAGGTTGCTGTGCCTGAACTTGCCGAATACATATCACTATATACACGTGTCCCATCGTTCTGCAGTGCAACGTATCCATACCGCCAGCCGGCAGACTGAACATTGATGGAATTGAAGCCTGCAGCACCTGCCAGACCTTCAAAATTCGCTGTAATAGTCGTCCCGGCAGCAGGGACGTTCAGGCGAATGACGTTGTATCCATGGTTCTCAATGCAATTGTCAGCAGAAACCTGCCAGTAGTCATCTTCCACTTTATCCAATGAACAATGGTGAGCACCAATATAGTTCTTTCCCATTTCACGGATAGCATCCAGATCCCAGGTAACCATTTTACGGGCATAGTCGAACTGCTCATTGTTATAATCTTCCAGGCTGATGCCTGTGATACGCATATAAGCCTGCGCAGGATCTTCCTGTCCCTGGGCTCCCGACTGTTGCCACATTTTTCCAATGAAATCAATGCCATGTTTATCCGCCCAGTAATAGTGGATGAAGTAGCTGGCATAACGCTGCAATTCGTGGAAGGTAGAATGGTAACAGTTGTCAATGTATACATTAAAATTATAAGAAGAAAAAGCCTCAGCCGGAAAGCTTTGATATGATTGCCATTGTGCAGTCTGTTCCCAGAATGCATTTCCACCATTACCGCCAAATCCATAGCGCCAGCCGGAATTGGCATCATGATCGCAATATACCTGGTACTGGAAACTGTGGCCGATTTCGTGAGCAATAGTTGAACCCACAGGTTGACAGGTAGAAGGACTTACCCACAATGCTCCAATGATATCATCATAACCGGCGCCTGTCGCCAGCCAATCGGTCTGGTATAACAGGAAAATCATCATTTTGTAATTGTCGGTTTTTGAAGCGCCGGGCGTCAGGAATTTCAGCTTATTAACATTCAGGTCATAGAACTGTTCAGCTTTTGCAAGCAAATCATCAATGTTAACTCTATATGTTGAGTTTGGATAATTGGTCGGGGTGACAATTCCATATTCATCGTAACCTTTTCCCCAGAAAACAATAAAATGTTCTGATTGTTTGCTTCTCCCGAAGAACCAGGTGCTTGAACTGGTGTAAAGGTCCATATCCCGCAGTTCCAGGGGTATATAAATTTTACTCACATCGATAGTGGAAGGATCAATCGTACCGGCAGCACTTTTCTGGATAATGCTGATTTCTCTTGCTGTCGCTCCGGATTTGACTGTGATAATGGCAGTTCGTTCCGCATTATCCGGATTCTTTGCAACTGTAAGTGTGACTACTGTCATTACTCCAGCCTTACCGCTCATTATATCAGCTTCAACCCATTCCTGATCGATATCTATGACACTCCAGCTCTGATCCGACTTGATACGGGTAGTCACTTCACCGCCTTCGCTGCTTATGGAAATACTGTCCTTTGAAATGGACATATCCGCTTCAACCTCAGGTTCTTCCTTACAGGCAGTGAAACACAGTACATTTAACAGTATAAATACAATAAAACATAAGCCAGGATAACCTGGCCTATGTTTAATATAATACTTTTTTTTATTGACCATTCGGAATAATTATTCTATAGTCATAGCAACTTTGACTTCAGCCCGCTTATCTCCATTCACGAATGCTAATCTGCCATAATAAGTTGTTCCGGATACACATGCATCAGGGAATTGGAAAGCATTTATAGTCTGAGTTGCCGGGGCATATTCAGCAGCTATGGAACAACCTGCAGTGCCCCATGCGCAAACATCTCCTGCCGCATTGAACCAGCAGCCATTGTTGGCAGTCAGTCCGCCAATATTCAGCGAATCGGTTGTTGCATCAACACCATAAAGAACTGCAGCCGAGGGTCCGCAACCTATAGCTGCCTGAATAGCTGCAGAATCCAGTGCAAGTGAAGTTGCAGTGTAATCGTTGTTAGGAGGAACTGTTAATGCAAGATCAAGTGTTAACTCAAGTGTTGTTTCCGGATATACTGCTGCCGGTTGAGTGATGGTCACATTGATAACAATATTGTACTGTTTAAGATTGTCCAGGTTTACAAAGGCCATTTTGATCGTATAGGTTTCGCCTACAACAGCACTATCCGGGAATTGACCAACATTGATTACCTGGTCAGTTGAATTATATTCACCAAATAATGTACAACCTGCAGTACCCCAGTTGGTAACATCTCCTGTTCCAGTGTACCAGTAACCTGTATTAGCCGTGAAGCCATCTATATACAAAGAGTCATCACTTGCGTCAATGCCATAAAGTTCAGCACTTCCCGGGGTAATACCGATGGCCGTTTCAATGTCCGCAGCATTAATCGCAACCGGGGTTGGAGCATAAGTGTTATCCTGGTCTTCAGATACATCCAGGGTCTGGGTACCCACAATGGTAGTCACAGGATAAACAAGCGGGACTTCCTCGCCTATAGTTACATTAAAGAGGAATGCCACTTTATAACTATCATACTTCATAGCCTCAACAATATGGTATGTAGCGCCAACCGTGGGACGGGAGGGAAACATGCCGAGAGTGAAGTTCAGAGTAAATGTATCCTGTTTTTCCAAGAATAAATATGCCTGGTCGCCCCAGTTGCATACATCACCATTCGCATCGAACCAGTGGCCAAAGTAATTTGTGGTGGAAGGACTTGTATATTCATACTTTGTGGAATAGTTGTAGGCAAAGAATGTGATGTCGTTACCCACCTGTACTCCACCTTCCAGTGTACCCAGAGCGGTCACAATCTCGGATATTGAATTGAAACCAAGAGAATCCAGAAGCTTCTGTTCATATTCCTGGGTAACCAGGGAGACCGTAATTCCTGAATAGTCATCTGTAAGTGGCACGGTCACATCCTGCGTGAATACATAATCGGCGGGAATGATCTGCTTCAGGGAATCCTGACGGGCAATTTCCTTTAGTTCTTCTTCGGTATAGTGATGTTTCTTGCTTTCTTCGCGCTCGCAGGAAACGAAAATTATACCAAGAATGGCTGTAAGAAGAGCCAATGAAACAAAAATGATCTTTTTCATACTTTTAAGGTTTAATGATAAATAATTTGATTGTTTTGAAAATATTTGTCTTCTGTTTATTCGTATCCCGGATTCTGGACCAGTTTAATATTTGCATCCAGAAAACTCTGGAATATAGGATATACATTTTTCTTTACATCATCTTCCGGAGGAACGGATGTGGCATCATAACAAAAGCGTGATTTCCCGTTGAAGATATTTCTTGAGCCGTCCTTCAGTCGGAAACGGATCAGGTCCTGGCGACGGTGGTGCTCACCTACAAATTCCCATGCCAGGTCATCAAGGAGGCCACCAAATTCAATATCATCCCCACCTTCATAAGTAAAAACCTGAACATCCTGACCGTTATTATCATGTTGTGTTTCACGATATCCATAATCATATATACTTCCTCCCTCGAGGTCGGCAACAGTGCGCACGGCTTTTGACGGATTGGTGGGGAAAGAGCGTTCACGAACTGCAGAAACCAGGTCTGCGGCAACCTGCTTATCCCGCCCTAAACGGAGCAGACACTCGGCCTTGATGAACATGGCGTCGGCCAAACGGTAAAAACAGACGTCATCTCCATATGTTCCATCACGTCCTGAAACTATCTCCTGTTTCCAGAACCGAGCTCCTTCCATTTTATATGCTCCGGGATTGTTGATGCTGTGAACTGAAATTGAATAATTAAGAAGGCCATCGCTGGTGTTTATCTGGGTGTCCAAAAGACCATCAGTATTTCCGGATGCTACATAATCGAGATACTGGTAGATTGTTATATCGGTACCGCTCTTTTTATAGGAATACTGCGGACCAAACAACCATGTATCCGTCTTGCGCTTATCGTCCGGATCATAAGTATCCATAAACTGTGGCACGGCACAGCTCCCGTCCCAGGGAGCCGAATTATAGAGGAATGTAGCAGCGCTGCCGGCATGCAGGCACTTGTTGCTCAGGTAGTTTGCTGATGCATAGTCTATATCAAGTGGTAAAGCGAATATGATCTCCTTACAACTGCTTCCGTCAGCCTTAAAGGGATCCTTATAGTTCTCTGCGAGCTGATAATTCCCTGAGTTAACTACCTCATTAACTTCTGCCAGGGCTTTCTCATACCATATATTATCAGTGTAGCTCTCCTCAGCATCTCCGTAGAACCAGGCATTATGATTCAAATAAACTTTTGCCAGGGTCATACAGGCCACATAATAATTCATGCGTCCATAACCCGATGTCTTGGGCAAATTCAATTTTGCAGAATCAAGTTCAGAAACAATAAAATCGAAAACCACCGAAGGTTTTTCCTGCTCGGGCAGAAATCCGGCAGGCAGGTTTGAAGTGGTCAGGAGAGGAACATTACGGAAAATGTCAAGCAGGATATAATAAAAGATGGCTCGCATTGCACGGAACTCAGCCACTTTTTCCTTATTCGACTGAATCCCTTCCATATCGAGCAATTTGTTACAATAGCCAATTCCGACAAAGGGATAGTACCATGTCTGCCAGAAATGGGGAATATAGGAATTAAAGGTATGCTTATGCAATAGTATATATTGTTCTCCCCAGCCAACTCCGATACGCAGAGGGGTCATCAAAAGGTCACCGCTTTCCTCGCACTGGTCAAATAGTGCTTCCCAGGCCCAATAAGTATATCGCAAATTGGTATACACCGGACCTGACATACTTTCAATTTCCTCTTCAGTGTAAGAGATATTATTTTCAGAAAGCGAACTGTACAGTGTCTCATCCAGGTTAGTACATGATGGAGAAAACATCAGCAACCCGGTTATGGCTGTAAATGATATGATATTTTTCGATTTCATGACTTATCCCTATTTAAAATTAATACTTGCACCAATAGTAAATGAGCGGATAGTAGGATATTTATCTCTTCCGTCAACACCAAGAGACCATATGTCTGCATTGCTCAACTCCGGGTCCAGACCTGAATAGCTGGTCAGGCAGAACAGGTTTTCACATGATAAATATATACGGAAACCATTGATGTTTTTCACTTTTGAAGTGTTAAAATTGTACCCAAAGGTGAGGTAATCCATCTTCAGAAAATCTCCCTTTTCAAAATACCAGCTTACAATGGTCTGGGATTGAGCGGATGACAGGAGACGTGATTCTCCGGTCGACTGACCGTTTTCATCAACAATAGGAATAGGATCTGCAGCTGATTTAAGTCTGTTGTATGCAATGGAATTATTCTCGTAAAACATGCGCTGTTCGTTGACGATTGTAAATCCTAATTGCGAACTTACCTGCACGTCAAGGTAGAAGTTCTTGAAGCGGAAAGAGTTAGACCATCCAAGATATATTTTAGGAATTGCAGAACCCAGCCACTGTCGGTAAGTGTCGTTGGACATACCTGCATTCCACATTTCGTACGTTCCTGTGGCAGGATTCTGTACCATCCACATCCCGTCTGAATTGACGCCAGTAGTTTTAAGGGTCCAGTACTTCCCGAAAGAAGAACCGACTTCCAGCCTTTGTGTGGGCAATGAAATTGGATCACCTGCCCAGCCTGTATTCACGTAGTTATCCGTCTCATATAAATCATTGGAAAGGCTTAACAATTTGTGTGAATTATGCGAAGCTGTCAGGGTTGAAGTATACTGGAACTTTTCAGTTTTAACCGGACTACCAGTTATCATTATCTCTATCCCGGTATTCTGCAGTTTCCCCACATTGGCATAAGTTGAGGTATAGAGGTTGGGTGGAGAAGGCACATTATATGAATAAAGGAGATCGCTGGTGATCTTGTTATAGTAATCTATTGAACTTCCTATCCTGTTATTCAGGAAAGAGAGATCCATACCGATATTGAACTCCCCCGATTTTTCCCATTTAAGGTTAGGGTTGGAATTGGATGTGACTTCCAGGCTGGGTTTCCAGATACCCTGACTGTTCATGTAAAATCCCCAGGAAGAGCTGTTGTAATCGTAAGTTGTTATCGACATATAGGAACTTCCAGG
>JBGPAO010000090.1:0-10369 GCA_041480755.1 Bacteroidia bacterium | reverse complement strand
TTTTCTTTTTATTCCGGGACAGAAAATAAAGAATAGCAGGATAGATCAGATATGAATGAATTATCAGAGCCAGGCAAATCCAAAAAATAAACTGCCAGATCATTTTAGTTGTTCTGTATAAAAATCAGCCAGTTTTTTTGCAATCACTAAATTATCAAAATTTTCCATTACAAATTGCCTGGCTAATAATCCAATTGACCTGGCCAGTTCCGGTGACTCAATCAGCTTTTCTATGTGTGAAATGAATTCATCTGCGGTATTGGCAATCAGTATATTTATGTTATCAGTCACATCAAGCCCTTCTGCACCGGTAGATGTAGTGATGACTGTCCTGCCAAGCAGCATACCCTCCAGGATTTTTACACGGATCCCGCTGCCCGAGAGCAACGGGACGATCATTACAGAATGATTATTAATAAATGCATGAGCATCTTCAACTTCCCCGTTAATAATTACACCGCTGATTTCCTTTTTCATTTTAAAGTAAAAATCCGAATTACGACCGGCTACATGCAGTTCAATTCCCGGATGCATAACTGATAAACGTTTCCATACATTCCCGAAGAACCAGTCCAGACCCTCTGTGTTTGGCCCCCAGTCAAGTGCACCGATAAAAAACAGGCTGATGTGGGAAATCGTGGATGGATCGGGATATGACCTTATATCAAGACCTGCCGGGCAGACGACAGACGGACAGGACAGCCCAATATCCCGGAATCCGTTCAGGTCACGGCCTGAGATCGGCACAACCATATCTGTATTACTGATAAGCGATTGCTCCAGATTTCGTATCCGGGGAAACAGGACTTTTATATATCGGCGCAAAATGGGATTTTTTGTCTGCTCAGCCATTCTTTCCCATATTTCAAATTCAAGATTGTGGGCACGGAATGAAATTTTCGCTTTGCTGAGCCCGCGGATCAGGGGAATGCAATAATCCAGATACGGTCCTTCAAGCTGCACGATATCGGGTTTTTCACTGATAATAATGTCTTTTAGTTTACCTGTAAACTGTTTCGAACGAAATCGTTCTGCATTATAAGGTTTAGTTGAAAAAAGGAAATTCCACAGAAGTGCAGGCCACCATATACGTGTTTTGACATCTACCGAATGGATCGATATTTTGTCCATTAGCTGTTCGGGTATCTGGTCAGGGATAAAATAATGCTTGGTTGTATTCATGGTCAGCAGGATCACATGATGGCCGGATTCGGACAGACCGGTTGCCAGGTTAAGTGTGGCTATTGCACCACCATCCCTGGGAGGGTAAGGCAGCTTGGTGGATAGTATGAGAATATTCATCAGGAAAGCTTCAGCTTGATAAGATAATATCTGAAAGACCGTTTTATCCTGCGGATAAAATTTGAGTATGTTTCCATATTCATAATAGCCGCGTCGGTAGCGGCTTTATATGTCAGAAAGATACCCATTGGGAAAAGGACGACTGCTGATATCCACATGCCCTGAAAAGGAGTAACCATGCTTTCCCGTACAAATTTTTCTCCTGAAAGCGAAATAATATAGTACACGAGGAAAAAAAGCACAGAGATAACTGTTGGCATGCCCAGTCCCCCCTTCCTTATAATGGCGCCAAGAGGTGCGCCAATAAAGAAAAATATAAAACATGCAAATGAGAGCGTGAATTTTCGCTGGATTTCGATCTGGTACCTTCGTAACCTCCTTACCTTGCTGTCAGAATTTACATAGCTTGTTGATACATAGTTCAGGGCTGCTCTTGCCTGTGAAATGGCCTGACTTGCCACCTGGAGTTTCTGGTTGTCCGGCAGGGACCTGAAAAAGCTGTCGGTATTAAGAGAGATATAATTCACTCCTGCTGTATCTATGGAATTATTGATTATCCTTGTCCTTGCACGACGATATTCAGTATAGGTTGACCTGTTCAGAGTTGCATTCAGACCTTTGTTTATCTCATTTATATCTTCTGTTATGGAATCTCCAAAGTGTCTAAGCTGTGCAAGGCTCATCATATTGTAATTACCTCTGAAAAGTGATTCGTCAGTTTTGTTCAGTTCAAAACCTTTCATTTCAATGGTCATGACCTGTTCCTGGAATTTATCTCTCCGCTGGGGATAAGTATAATCCCTCCTGCTTTGTTTCTCAGGTTGCAGTTCTTCGTATGACCGGCCGTTATAAAGAGTGACAACCAGGAACCGTTCATCACCTGTCAGTTTCATTGTTCCTGAATCTGCATACGTGACGAAAGTATTACCATGTCTGTTTGTATGGTCATAGATTCTTATATCATACAGCATCCCGGATTTATGGTTTCTATCCCCGATCCTGATACTGTAACCTTCTATACCATTGTAGAATATCCCTTCAAGGATCTGGAATTCAGGCCTTTTACGTTGTATATCATAGAGTAATGACCGCATTTTCAGATTAGCAACAGGAAGGACATAGTTTGAAAAGAAAAATGCAGCGATGCTGATCATCAGCGTTACGATTATTAAAGGCATCATTATCCGCTGCAATGATATCCCGGAGGATTTCAATGCGGTGAGTTCGTTGAATTCCCCCAGATTGCCAAACGTCATAAGTGCTGCCATTAACAGGGCGAGGGGAAGGGCAAGCGGTACCATACTTGTCGACAGGTACAACATGAATTCTGCTATTATTTTGAACTCCAGTCCCTTGCCAATCAGATCATTAATGTACTTGAACAGGAACTGCATCACCAGAACGAAAATTACAATGAAGAAAGTAAGAAGGAAGGGTCCCAGAAATGATTTCAGGACCAGCAAATGAAGCCGTTTAACAGGTAATAGGCGCATGTCATCAGAATAACGGTTGCAAAGGTAAGATATTATACAGGTTCCGGTATGAAGATTTATAAACCTATCACCCGCTTCAAGTCGCCAATTTGTTTATCCCAGAGATCAATGGAATCTTCTTTTTCACCCTCAAGACAGAAGTCAGTTATCAGCAGTGAAATATCCCCGGTGAGTTCATGCTCCGCAATTTTAAATTCAAAATAGGATTTGCTGTCATTGTCGTCAAGCCATCGGAAACGGATCAGCTTGTTTTCTTTTTTCTGGAGAACTTCAGCCTGTTCCGGCTCCTTTGACCAGAAAAAGGTATAAATATTACCGTCAACGTTGACATCATCAGCAAACCATTCTGACAATCCTCCCGGGGTGCTCAACCTTGTAAACAGAATATCCATGGAGGTATTCATGCTGTATTCCAGTTCATATTTCTGCTTTTTTTTCTTCATGAGGCTTATCGCAATATAAAAAAAAATGTTCAATTAATAACGATTTGAAAAAAACCACTTAAAAAGATTATCTGATAAAAGAAATCATGATCTTAAAAAAAATTAAATTTGAATAATGTGAGAAGCGGGGATGTATAGCAACATTTAATTATGACTGTAAGACAACCCCTAAAAACAATAATATGAGAACAGTCAGATTAAAAGGGATTCCAGGAACTGTGGAGGTCAATAAGGATGGGACGGTTATCAGGCATGAAGGTGAAAAGTGCCAGATCTATTTATTGACTCCGGCAGGGAAAAAGAAGGGGTATTACTCGTGCAGGATTGCAGGACGGCTCAGGTATGTGCATCGCATTGTTGCAGAAGCATTCGTTCATAATCCAAGGCCGCTTGTGAATAAGATGGTAATACATATTAACGGCGATCGTCTTGAAAATCATTATAAGAACCTTCTCTGGACAAACCCGCAGAGTTTTTATAAGGTTCGTAAAGAACTGGGCAATCCCGTAATCAATTATAGTCATAAGAACAGGCATCGGAGGGTCAATTCACCTATCTCTCATAAGCAGGCAAAAAAGATAGCAAAGAGGCTGGATAATGGAGAATTCGCAAAAGATATCTGCAAAGAATACGGTGTTTCTGAAATGTCGATCTCAAGGATCCGTAAAAGATATTGCAAAAACAGGCAGGCTTCTCCAAGGTACGACAGAACGATAAAGGAAACCGTCCTGAAGCTGGCCCTGAAGCACTCCGCAGGCGAAGTAGCCAGGATAACCGGGATGAAGTATCATACTGTTTACCGTTGGTTGAAAGGACAGAAGAGGATTTATAAAGATCAATAAGATCAATTACTGACCAATTTGAGAAAAGTACTTTTCATATTGATAATTGCATTGTTGTGGATCAGCTGCATCCAGGGCCAGGATAAAGGTCTTTTCCGTGAAAATTTTCTTGAAGCTGAATATTTCTTTCTGGACGAGGAATATGAAGAAGCCTTACACCTGTATACAGAACTTCTTAAAACGGATCCCACAAATTATAACCTGGATTTTCTTACCGGAGCCTGCTATCTGAGCCTTTACGGTCAAAAAAGCAAAGCCATACCATATCTTGAGCAGGCGGCAAACAGTGTTTCTGCAGGATACCGCGAAGGATCCTATAAGGAGAGAAATGCTCCCAGAGAAAGCATATATGCTCTTGCAAGAGCATATCATATCAATAACCAATTTGATAGAGCTATTGAATATTATGAGAAATACCGCAACGTCATGATTAAAAATAAATTTGCGGATATCGAATACGTAAATGCCCAGATAAAATCCTGCGAACTGGCTGAATCCATGATAACAAAGCCAATTGAGGTTAAATTTGTTAATCCCGGTAGTGGAGTGAATCGTTTATCTGCAAATTATAATCCGGTTTTTTCCGGGAATGATTCCCTGGTAATTTATATAACAGAAAAGCCGCTTTACCATGCTATCCAGATGTCCCGTATTTCGGTAGGGAAATGGAGCGATCCGGTAATTCTAAACGAAGATCTTGGCTCAGACGGAGATTGCTTTCCAACATCTCTGTCTTTTGATGGCAAAGAACTTTACCTCGTTAAGAAAAATCGATCCGAAGCAGATATTTATATCAGCAGGTTCATTAGTGGGCACTGGACTAAAATTGAAAAACTCAATGCCAACATAAACACGGAATATTATGAATCCCATGCCAGTATCTCTTCAAATGGGCGTAAATTATATTTTACCAGCGACAGACCCGGAGGACAGGGAGCTCTGGATATCTGGGTATCGGACAGATCCCCGGAGGGAGTCTGGGGAGAGGCCAGAAATCTGGGACCAAAAGTGAATTCATTTTATAGTGAAGACACTCCATTCATTACACCGGATGGACAGAAATTGTATTTCAGTTCCCAGGGACATGCCACGATGGGAGGATATGATATATTTATTTCATCATGGCTTGCTGATGGAACCTGGTCATTCCCTGAGAACATAGGATATCCGATAAGTACTTCAGATGATGACTTGTTCTATGTACCACGAAGACACGGCGAACTGGGGTATTTTTCAACTATAATTGATACCCTGTCAGTCAACCGCAATATTTATGCAGTAAGAATAGGGCCCGGGGAGGATATTCAGATCGGAGTTAAAAAACAGAAGGAGGAAATATCGGACACGACAAAAGAAAAGTACCTTGCTTTTGATGAAGAGAAATACGAGGAAGCCGGGAAGGAGGGGGAAAATGTTCCAGACAAAATAAAAGAAAAAGATCTGGATTCTCGAAAAGAAAATTCTCAGGGAACCGGGAAGGAGAAGGAAGCAGCCCCTGACAAGACAATAGAAAAGGACCTGGTCTCTGCAGAAGAAAAATCTCAGGAAGCCGCTACGCTGGAACATCTCCCGGCAGATCAGTATTATGTCCTGAATAATATAATGTTCGATTTTAACAGCCATGAACTTGATGAAGCGGCTCATAAGGAGGCTGACCGGATAATTGAAGTCCTGATAAAATATCCTGAAATTAATATTGAACTAACAGGCCATACTGATGCGGTCGGGGTTGACGAATATAACATAACACTTTCAAAAAACCGCGCAGATGCTGTTGCTGATTATCTGATAAAAAAAGGTGTCAGCCGGGAACGGATCACTACTAAAGGAATTGGTGAAGCAAATCCAGCCGCTGTAAATAAATATGAGGATGGCACTGACAGTCCGGAAGGGAGGCGACTTAACAGGTATGTCTCAATCAGACTATCGAATCTTTTGCATGAAAATATCAGTGTTGAAGAGATTTTTGTTCCTCAAAGCCTGAAACCCAGAATTGGCATGTCCTATTCAATCTTGCTTGTTAGCAGTGATACAGAAGTAAAAGACATGCCTGAAAAAATAGGGAAGGAGGAGATTGTACTGATAATTACTGATCGCGCTTTTCTTTATACTGCAGGGAATTTAGATCTCAAGGCAGATGCTGTTAGGCTTTTAAATGATGCTATTGACAATGGATTCCCGGATGCAAGGATGATGGAAAAGGATGATCTGGAAGATCTTGTAAAGAGTCTGTCAGATTCAACTGTGTCTGTATCAGCAACCTTTACAATCCAGATAATGGCACTCAGGAAACCTGTAAGCATTGATTACTTCAGCAATCTGGAAAATGTAACCATGTTCATAGGAAACGACGGATTGCACAGGTATGTATATGGCAATTTCCAGAGTATGTCCGAAGCCCTGAAAGAGCTGCCCCGGATAAGAAAAATGGGGTATAAGGATGCATTTATTGTTTATATGGAGCGATATAAGAAGGCGGCTGATTAATAAACTGAATTGAAAGAACTTATTCTGTTTAAAGTTTAAGATGTGTGACAGAAAATAACGAAATATTTGCGCAGATTTCGACCCAAATAATGAATTCTCTGGCCAGAACCTTTCCTGTTGCATGTGCTTCTGACGAATTTTACTTTTTCCCTCATATAGCAGGTTATGAGACAACAACTGCTCCCTGGGATGATTTTTCTGCTGAATCAGTAAGAGGAATAGTTCAGGAAATATCTGATTCTCTTTCCGACCTTAACAATATTACAATTCCTGATGATAATGATATCCGGGCTGAAAAAAACATGCTGGTACTTTTTCTGAATAATCTCAGTGATCAGCTTAACGAATTAGCATTATGGAAAAGGCAACCATCTTTTTACCTGACATTAATGAATGCGGGACTTGCCCAGGCACTCAATCATGACAACAATAAATTGCTTCAGGAAAGGCTAAGAGGAATTCCTGAATTCCTTAACCAGGCGGTTCAGAATATTGAGGTTGTTCCTTTTCACTGGCAGGAAATCAGCCTGTCAATGACAGAAGATTGTAAGCATTTTCTGGATTTACTTTCAGCACATAATAGAAATAATGAATTATCGCTGCAGGCTGTTAAACATCTGGAAGATAAAATAAAAAGACTGCCACAGGAAACTGAAATGAATATCCACTCAGATCTTCTGGAGAGGATTTACAGCAATCATCTGGCTTCAGGATTAAAAATTTCTGAAATCTCAAATATCCTTAAGGATGAAACCAGTGAAATGTTACAGATAATGATAGCTGAGGGAGAAAAGATACTTAAAAATCCTGTGAAAAATTCCATCATACCGGAGGCTTTGATTAATAGGGTGTATGAAAAGATCAATTTTAAATCCAGTAAGAAGGAGGATCCTGTGAAGATGTTCAGGAATGAAATTGATCAGATCAGGATGCATCTGACTGATAGCGGTATACTGGAAGATGAACCTGAAAAATTCATTCCAGTTATGGTTGAGGAGATGCCCCAGTATTTCAGGGCAATCCGTTCCGCTTCGAGTTATTCTATTTATCCAAAATATCCACCTGCAAATGGAACATTCTATGTGCTGACTACGTCTGGCTACGGAGTGCCATCAGAGAACCTGGATGAATACAGGATGTTAACCGCCCATGAAACATACCCAGGTCATCATCTGCTGGATTCTTCAAGGCTTGCATTGAAAAACATCATAAGAAGATCACTGGAATTTCCATTATTTTATGAGGGATGGGCATGTTTTGCCGAAATGCTTTTAAGTTATACAGGGTATTTCACAAATCCTGCTGACAGATTCATCCTTGCAAAGCGACGTTACTGGCGGGCTGTCAGGGGACAGGTGGATTTAGGATTACAAACTAAAAAACTTGATCTTGAATCAGCTGCAAATATTTTACAGAAGGCTGGCATTCCATTCAATCGGGCAATAGCTTCCGCGAAGATATATACACTTAATCCAGGATACCAGACATGTTATACCGTCGGCATCAGGCGCTTCCTGGATATATATGACCGTTATGGAAAAGAAGATTTGAGAAAATTTGTCATGACTATCCTAATTAACGGTGAGGTACTTTTCCCGGACCTGGAAAAACTGTTTAATGGACTTCAGATAAAGAGGATCAATTAACAGATAGTGGAAAATAATACTAAATTTACTTAAGCTGTCGGTAAAAGGGAAAGAGTTACAGGTTGCAGGTTACAAGGGTACAGGATACAGGTTGCAAGTTACAGGGTACAAGTTACAGGGTACAAGTTACAGGGTACAAGTTACAGGGTACAAGTTACAGGGTACAGGGTACAAGTTACAGATTACTACCAGAGCCAATGTTAATAATCCGGAAGCCATAGGCTTTTAAAAATAAAGTTTTACAAAACCAGAGAAATGACCGAAGATTTCCTCGGATATCATTCTGAATGGAATCTGGGTAGTCCTGGAGGATGGGATTATCAGCGCATCACGCAGGAAATAGGCAAATCAGTATGGAACCATTTGAATCCTTTCACGGGAATAAAAGAAAATCTGGATTTTGATTATCATCTGCTTCATCCGGTAAACGGATTTGTTGAAATGCTTGTTGATGCCTGGAATATGCTTGAAGGGAATAATTCCGGATTAATAGTTGTACTGGCTGAAGAAGAGACACTTGCGGATGTTGTTGAGAACAGGAATCTTGTCATACATCTAAACAGGATCAGTGGCATAACAAGTGTACTTCTGGCGCCACAGTATCTTGAAATCAGGAACGGAAAAGTCTCTTATGAGGGCAAACCGGTGGAATTGATTTTCATGGATTTTAATACCAATGTTCTGCTGGATCTTCACAGGAAGTATAATCTGGAACCGGTATTACAGGCTGTTCGTGAAGGCCGGGTCATCAATCCAAGAGGAACCGAGCCTGTTAATTCAAAAGGAGTTTTCGAAGTGTTAACTGATCCGGGGAAGAGGCATCTTTTTAATCCGGAAACGATCAAAAGAACTCCCTGGACAAGGCAATTTTTCGAGAGGAAAACAACTGGCCCGGAGGGTAGAGAAATCCCTGACCTGGTTGAATGGACAAGGAAAAACTGGAATAATCTGGTTCTTAAACCTGAACGTGGATATTCAGGGAAGGGAGTAAAAGTAGGTGGCAAGGATACTGATATTGATAATATTATTGAAACAGCGCTGAAGGCCGGGGATTATATTGTTCAGCAAAAAATTCCTTTAGAATTGTGGGGTGAAATGATACCGGAGCTTAAAACAGCGGAGGGATATGTTTGCCTGAAACAATTCCAGACAGATTTCAGGTGTCTTTTCGGGAAAGGAATGTTGATGGGATTCCTCGGCAGGGTAGGCGGTATACCAACAAATGTCGGTAGTGGCGGGGGAGTCCAGCCTCTTGCTGTCGTTGAAGAAAATACAGATATCTGGAGTCTTACAAACAGGATAAATGAAGCTATCATTAATCTGGGATTCGAAAAAGTAGCTGAAATTTCTGAATTTCAGGCTAAGCTTGCAATTGAGAACAGGTTTACCTATCTCCTGGGCCCAATTAAAATCGCACTTCGTCCCAGATTATTGAAGGTTTCACAGATGAAAGCTCTGGAAAAGTACTGTGAGGGAATCTGGAATGATTGTATTATCCTTGAAGAAATGTGGAGATCAGGGAAGCTTGGTATCAGAATGAAGATTGATCCTGAAGAGCTTGAGATCATAAAATCACAGCCCTGGATGGGATCACCGGCAATTCTGGCATCAGATGGTTTATTTAGTTTTGGGGCACATATATTATGAAATTTTCGGTTGACAGAGACTGGTGGAAAAGCATCTTTGATGAGGTCTACCTTCTTACGGATGCCAGAACGGTATGCAATGATGAACTGACTGGTAATGAGGTGGATTTTATTCTGACCTTTCTGAACATGAAAAAGGATTCGACTGTCCTTGATTTATGCGGAGGGCAGGGGCGGCATTCACTCGAACTTGCAAGACGTGGATTTAAGGATCTTACTGTCCTGGATTATTCTGATTATCTGCTGAACCTTGCCCGGGAAAAAACAAAACAAGAGAATTTAAATATTCACTTTATTAAGAGTGATGCAAGGCAAACGGGTTTGGAGGATAACCGGTTTCATTATATCATACTGATGGCCAGTTCGTTCGGTTATTTTGCTAGGGATAGTGAGAATTTAAAGATACTGCACGAATCATATCGGGTACTTTCCCCGGGCGGGAAATTAATGCTTGATATACCGGACAGGGATTATATTCTCTCCAATTTTAAGCCCTCATCTTATCACAAG
>JBGPAO010000089.1:0-10470 GCA_041480755.1 Bacteroidia bacterium | reverse complement strand
ATATAGATAATTTTTTCAGTAAGTTTTTCTCTCGTTTCATCGAGATACTGCACGAATTCCTTCAGTCCTGATTCGGAATAAAAATGTTCACACCTGTAACCATGCTGGCAATTCCCATTACCGTTACTGTGGCCGTTACCGTTCCCATTGCCGTTTTCTTCAACTTCGTTTTTATCAATAATTGAAAGATTTATTCCTTTATTCAGGTAAGACAGTTCCCTCAGACGCGAAGCCAGTATTTCAAAATTGAATTCAGTTGTTGTAAAAATAGTATCATCAGGAATGAACGTCACTATGGTCCCAGTTTTATCCGTTTCACCTGTGACTGAAACATCTCCAAGAGGTTTGCCGCGCTGATATTCCTGGACATGTATCTTGCCATCCCTGTGAACTTCAGCTTTAAGGTATGAAGAAAGAGCATTTACGCATGAAACTCCTACTCCATGAAGGCCTCCTGACACTTTATAGGATTCCTTATCAAATTTCCCGCCGGCATGCAGGACTGTCATAACCACCTCCAGCGCAGATTTCTTTTCTTTCTCATGAAAATCAGTCGGGATACCTCTCCCATCATCGCTTACGGTTACAGAGCCATCTTCATTAAGGACTACTCCTATATTCCTGCAATATCCAGCCAGCGCCTCATCGATTGAATTATCAATGACCTCATAAGCAAGGTGGTGTAATCCCCTGGTACTGATATCCCCAATGTACATTGCAGGCATTTTACGCACAGCCTCCAGTCCTTCCAGCACCTGTATACTATCAGCAGTATAATCCTGTCCTGACCCCGTTCCTTTTTTCTTTGCTATCATAATCTCGTCTTACTTAATTAAACTATTATAAGCATACCTGTCGCTATTTTTCCTGAAAGAAATCCTTAAATTTATTGTTGATTTCCTAATCCCGGCAGGTATCTTTTCTCCGCCTTCCGGATTGAAATTCCTGATTGTTTTACCAGTTTCAGACAAACGACATGTAACTTATTGAAAAACTGCAAATTAGGCATCAGGATTCAACCGCAAAATATCAATAATAAAGATACTATTTTTTGGCGACATTTTGACTATAAACTCTCTAAAAATCAGATAGTTTATTAACACTAAATTAACATGAAATTATAAGGCGTAGGTGAAGCCAAAGAGAGCGTTTAATCTCATCCCGGGGTAGTATAACCATGGCTCCTGGTTCATGCCCAGAATGTTATTCACACGGATAAAAGCTGAGAGGACTTTTGAGTACCTGTACTCCAGTCCGAGGCTCAGGTCTGTATATCCATTCAGTTTGACCGATGTACCCTGAACGGCTCTGGCATATCGGGGACCAATGTAAATAACACTGCCCTCCAGAAGTATCTTATTTTTCAGATTATATTGAGCAAAAAGGGATACATCTCCCACAGGTTTGTGCCATGCATGTTCAAGTGAATCAAGATTATAATGGTAATAATTTCCCTTTAATGTAAATGACAGCTTATCCAGAGGCCTGAAAATCATTTCCCCAAGGAAATTGACACGCTCAGCATCATCATATTCGATAAGGAATTTATTTCCGGCAATTCCGGCAGTATCATTAATGAAAAAATACATATTATCGGAGATGGTATAATTAAATCCCAGGTTATAACTGAGCCTGGAGTAATAATTTCCCTTCAGACCGATATAGCCGATTATCTTATGATTGGTGTTTTTTACTGATAATCCGGGCATGATATACATATTTTCCCTGCTGATCTTACTGAAATTATTTTCTTCAAGCCTGCCTTCTATTCCAAAATACGGGATCATTATTTTATTGAGTAAACTTATTTGCAGGAAAGCAATCGGATACACATGATAATTGATATCACTCCCATATACATCAGCCACCAGATTCGCACCTACCTTGTATGTAAATTCAGGTGATGATCTTGAAAACCAGGGTTGAACATTAATGACTGTATTATTAACTGAATCAAAAATTTCCGGAGTAAAGTAGTAGGAAACACCCGTTTTCAATCCAACAACCTGGTTCCTGAACTGTTTATTAAAATCCCCTGTAAACCTGAATGCGTGTTCATCATAATCGAAACGATCCCTGGCATAACCATAATTAATCCCGAGGTCATAATTAAGATGAAGCGAATCCTTATGTGCCGACTGCATCCTGATGCCTGCATCAGCATACAGATAGTGCTGTTTGATTGAATCCTTAGGCATTTGTATGGAATCCCCGTATTGAGTATTAAATCCATAGAAATGAACTCCGTAGTATTGCGGGGAGACATAGCCGGAAAGGATTGATTTTTTAAAGATCTTTTTCCCTTCCACAAGAGCTATGTTTTCATTGAATCCCGGATAAACTTTATCTCCATTTTCAAGTTTGATCTTGCCGTTAATTGAATTATGTTTCAGGTAAATTCCGAACCATTTATCCCTTGATCTCAGGGAATTAATATTTAACTCAATATTGGGTACAAAATAATTGCCTACTCCCAGGGAGAGATAGGATTTATATAATTTTTCCAGGGATTCAGCGCCAAGCGTAGCAGCTTTTATTCTTTTAACCTCATATTCCGTTTCATATTGTTTCGGAGTAATTTTATAAACGAAGGTTGGTTTGATATTAATAGTATCATTTATTTCAGGTAGAAGATTGATCTTATGGGCATCTGAAAGCACTGGTTTATAAGGCTTTACCACAACTACTTCCTTGTCAATCGTCTCCTGTGCAAACACATACATATTCAGAGACAGGAGACTCGTCACAAATACAATGAAATTCCACTTTTTCATGATTCCGGATTTAATTATTTGTTTCATATTACAAGGATTCATCTTTTATTTGGATTTCCAGATCCTCTCCCTCAGGTGCCTGTTCTCCTGCCTTTTCCTTTTCTTCTAACTCAGCTTTTTTTCTTTTAGCCAGGTCAAGGATGCCATCATCTGAAACCTCATAATAATCGATAACACTCTGCAGTGTCTGAATAGCCTGGAAATTATCCCCTTTCTGAATATAAACATCAGCAAGCACAATAAATGACTTTGCCATCCAGTATTGATGGGGAGTATTGAGGTCAATAAAGTTAAAAATCTCATCTTCAGCCTGCTGATATTCCTTTCGGACATAATACAATTCAGCAACCCTGTATTTTGATTCCGCCCCTTCAGGGCTTTTAACTTCAGTAGCTACAATTTTAAATTCGTCCAGTGCCAGTGCAAACCTATCCAGTCCGTAAAAGGATTTAGCTATTTTGAAATGGGCTTCCCTTGCAAGTTCTTCAGGGATTTTTTCATCGGTAAGAACCTCCCTGGCTGCGTCAATTGCATTCTGGTATTCCTCGAGATTATAATAACAGCGCATCTTCCCTACCAAGGCTTCGAAGATATTGCTTTTAATTTCTGCAACTTCTTCAAGTACGAGATAATTCTCCAGGGCATTGGGCCATTTGCCGAGACTATAATTTATTCTTGAAGCAGAAACCAGAGCGGGCTCGGTATACTGGTTCCTTGGATGACTGATTACATACCCGTATGATTCCAGTGCTCTGTCAAGTTCGCCAGCTTTTACGTGGCATTCAGCTTTATAAAAATTAGCCTGTAAAAGGAATTTCCCGTTTGGAAACCTGTTGATATAATTGCCGAAATTTTCGATTGAACGGCCGCAATCTCCCGACATATAAACATTCTCTGCAGCGAAATAATTCAATGAATCCTGAGCTGACGCTGTCATATCTTCGGAAATGCCGAGGCTGTTAGTATAGGCAAAATAATCGTCCACCCTGCCCATATCAACGTAAACATTTTTAATTCCGACCAGAGCACTGTTGGCTTCCGGCGTACCGGGGTAATCAGTAATAACCTTTTTATAATTTTTCAGGGATTCATCGTACTGGTTCTGGTTATAATAAATTAATCCGATCTGCAGCAGAGCTTTGCTTGCGTATGAACTGTTGGTATGTTCCGTAAGTATTTTCTGGTATATCGGGATTGACCGTTCCGGCTGCTGCATTATAAAATAACTTCTGCCTGTTTCGTAAAGGGCATCGGCAGTATATGACGAATTTTTGTAGCTGTCAAGGATCCGTGTAAGCACCATTATTTTATCCATATGTCGGTTCATAAGCCCCAGGGAGAATCCTTTCTGGAAAAGGGCATAGTCCACATCGACAAGTCCCAGTTCGATAGCCTTATCATAATATTCAACCGCTTCAGGGTACCTCATATTCAGAAATAAAAGGTCGCCGATACGGTTATAAGTGTCACCAAGCATCCTGTTGGCAGAGCCCAGGCCCAGATTTTCAAATTGTTTGAATTTCGTCATCGCCTGGACATAATCGTCCATTTCAAAGTAACAGTACGCGATGTTGTACAGGCAGTTATCATATACGTCAAGAGATGCCGCACCCGAAGAGGACATGAACATGTTATAATATTCAAGTGCGCTCTTGAAATCTTTTAAACGATAATATGATTCCCCTTTCCAGTAACAGCAAAGAGTCTTTATCTCATTGTCATATTGTTTGTACTTCAGCGATTCATCGAATTTATTGATGGCGTCGTTGAATAACAGGTTGTTGAACAATTCAAGTCCCCTGAAGTATGAAACTCTCTGGTAGGCTTTTTCAATCTCCGGAGTCTTATTCCTGATTTTCTCCAGGAGGGCATATGCAGTTTTGTAATTTTTAGTGCTCATAAATGCAAGCACGAGATACTTATATGCTTCATCTGTCCTTTTGGAAGCCGGGTAGAGGTAGATATACTGGTTGAATGCAATAACAGCTTCATTAAACGGGTTATACGCCAATTCATAAGTTACAACCGCATAGTTAAATAATGCATCTTCCTTTATTTCAGCATTATAATCCAGCTTTGATGCCACTGAAAAAGATAATCTTGCCTGGTTTTTCTGGTCCAGGTGCATATAACAGTCTCCCATATGATACAGCGCGCTCTGGCTCAATTCGTCCCTTCCGGTGGCGGCAGCTTTGAAATATTCGACTGCTTTGGCATAATTGGCAGCCATATAATATGCGTAGGCAATCTGATATTTATCAGTTCTTGATGGGCTTCCGGTTAATTCATGATATTTTTCAAGGAAAGGAATGGCCTTTTCGTACTGTTCAGTCTGGAAATATGCCTCACCGATCATTTTTGAGACTTCACCATATCTTTTTTCAGTCACTGATTCCAGAAGCGGAGGAGCATAATCAAGTAGCTCATTCCATTTTTTCTGCATGTAATAGATCTGGGTGACATAATAGGGGACAATGGGTGAAAATGTTTCATCATCGCTTAGTTTCAGAAATCCGTTTAATGCCGTTTCATAGTTCTGCTGTACATATGCGATATGTGCATAATAATAGGTCGCAGGCATAGCATACTTATTATCTGTGTCCTTGATCTCATATAAAGCCAATCTTGCATCCTCATATTCATTGCGCATGAAATGGCTATATCCTTTTTTAAAAAGATACTCCCCCTGCTGCTCAGAAGTCAGGTCATATCGGTCTGCTCCCAGAAACCATTTCAGGGCTGTTCCCCAGTTCTTCTTATCATAGGCAAATTTTCCAAGCTCAAAATATGCCATGCTGATATTCTGGCTTTCGGGGTACCTGTTTATATAGCGATACATAAGGTATTCCGCATCATCATTGAATAGTTTTACAGCACACAGTGCATTGTAGTATTCAGCATCCTGGGCTATTTCCGAATGGCTTCCTGCATAACTTTCCATAACCTTCTGAAACTCCAGCTGTGCGGCACCATACTTTTCCTTTCCAAAAAGAGCTAATCCCTTATAATAAGAGACATCAACATATGTGTCGGAGATTGTATGCTGGGCTTTCAGTCCACTAAAGTAGCAGAAAATCAAAATGATAACTAAGAAAAGCGGCGTTCGCAGTATTCTCATAACTATAAATCATTAGTAAACATTAAAATTACTTAATATATGGGTGAGGATTTTTATAAACAATCCATTTAATTAACAGAAAGCTGTTAATTACCATCTCTGAAATATAATGGCTTAATGGTTATATGGTTAAATGGCTATTAGGTTAATAGTTTAACAATTTAGCCATATAGCCTTACAGCCATATAACCATTAAATCATGTTTTTTAATTCAACGCTCCAATATTATTTTTATTTTAGGGTTGTTGATAGTTTGTGGGATGATTGAAAACTAATAACTTGTAACTTGCATCCTGTAACCTGTAACTCTTTTGTTATGCCATTAGATACAATTATCAGTTTTAGTGATGTGTCAATATTCATTTATGACTATCTTGTTCTGAAGGATGTCAATTTCAATGTAAATAAGGGTGAATTTGTTTACCTGATAGGAAGAGTCGGAAGCGGCAAGACCAGCCTGATAAAAACGATTAACGCTGAAATTCCTTTGCAGAAGGGTGAATCTATTGTTGCAGGGTTTAATCTTCAAAATATCAAAACCAACCAGATACCTTTATTACGAAGGAAGCTTGGGATTGTATTCCAGGATTTTCAGCTTCTCACTGACAGGACCGTCAATGACAATTTATCTTTTGTACTCAGGGCAACCGGATGGAAGAACAAGAATGAAATAGAACGAAGGATTACTGAAGTACTTGAAAGAACAGACATGCATCATAAGGGCTACAAAATGCCTCATCAATTGTCGGGCGGTGAACAACAGAGAGTGGTGATAGCAAGAGCCCTTTTAAATGACCCGGAAATTATCCTTGCAGATGAGCCGACCGGGAATCTGGATCCGGAAACATCTGAAGGGATAATGAAGATACTGTTTGAAATAAGCCAGGCCGGCAGAGCTGTTGTTATGGCCACCCATAACTATAACCTGTTGAAGAAATTTCGTGCCAGGACCATGAAGTGTAATGACAGCCATATCATGGAACTTGGGAATGAGGAGATAGATGGGGAGATAAAACAAATGTCTCAAATGTCTTAATAGAAAATAAATGGCTATATGGTTAAATTGCTAAATTGTTATCGTTTATGAAATATTGGCGTTGTATGTTTTAACCTTTCAATCAATTACTATTCATCGTTCACTCTTCACTCTTCACTGTTCACTCTTCACTGTTCACTCTTCACGACTCACGACTCACGATTCACGACTCACGTAAATACCGAGTCCCCGTCACCATCCTGCAGACTATATACTTCCGGCAGAATCCAGGCCAGATCATTTGATACAGCCGCGTAACGGGCAATCCTTTTTTTCCATATCATCGGAGCGTGGTATTTAAATATAAATTCAGCAAGATCCTCACGGAATACCGAAATATAGCTTATATGCCTTGATAACATAAAATGAAGTAAAAAGTCCGTTACAACGGGGATGCTTCCTTTATTATAATAAAGGTATGGTACTTTCAGGTGATTATCGCGTAATGTGATAATGAGGAAGGCTATAATTTGATTTCCTTCGGATATTTTAATCCGTTGATGCTCAAAACGCCTTGTATGAGAAGAGAATTGATATCGCCTGGCATTTCCATCCGGGCTCCCCTGTATGATCCATGGATAATCCATGATCCAGGTCAGCTCAGCTTCTCCCCTTCTGATAAGCTCCGCGGCAGATTCCCGCTGGATAAGATTTAGGATTGAAGAATCCCATTCGCTCATAAATTCACACTCATATTTCTTATCCATTTGATTCCGGTTCTTCCAGACTTGCAGCCTCAAATCCCAGAAAATATTAAAAATAAAATCAGCTGCTGCAAATAACCATTTCATTGTTCTGAAAGCCTTGTTCTTTGATGGCAGGATTTCTGCAAGAGGAAGCCTCAAATAACCACGGGTTCCCATTCTGATCTTCCCCCGGAAGAATCCGGTCTTGCAAACTATCTTAAAAGTAAGCGGAGTAAGATCTGCAAAAAGCACCTGTTTATCCCACCGGTCAAGGAATCGGTAAAACAGTGGCATCGCCGCATCTCTTCCCCGGACCGGATCCACCCACCATCCGCTATTCCATGCAATACGTTTTCCGGGAATCAGACTCAAACTGTCAGGAAGGACACCGATATATCCTGCAAGTTCATCAGTATCATTATAGGCAATAATAAGTATTATATCATCTGGATGCCCCCTCGGATTCATGGATTGCGAAATGGCTCTCTGGGGTGTGACAGGAATAAGAGTGCTGTTTTTAAACTCTTCAGTTAAAGTGAAATTTAAAATTCCGGAAAGCGGTATTTCAACAAATCTCATTCAGTATTTTTTAACCGGTATACCGTTTTGCAAATGTCTCCCACATTCCTTGATTCAAGCATATCCTGGAGCTCAAAACGGACATTGAATGCTTTTTCTATTTCTGAAATTAATATCACATGATTCAGTGAATCCCATTTTTTGAGATCCTTTGGTGACAAAGAATCTGTGATCATCAGATCAGGTTTATCAAACGTCTTCCTGAAAACTTCCTTGACTCTTTCAAATATCTCCTCTTCAGTCATTTATCTTAATTATTATATTCCTTTTTTAAGCATCACTACCTATAACTTTTCCCAACCATCCAAAGTATTCCAAACTTGCAGTATTCTTTAAATCCAATCCTCCTGTATATACTTTCTCCCATTGCCGATGCATGCAGGATTATTAATCCGGTTTCATTCTGAAAGCACCGTTCCATTGCAAATCTTGTCAGCAGTGCTCCTAAACCCTTACGCCTGTGACTTTCCATGGTGGCTATCATGTACAAACCTGCAATGGATCCTTTTTCAAATGACATGGAGGTTGAGACCGGGTATTTATGTTCATAACCCAGGTAAAGTTTTAAAGGTCCTTGCCGGTAAAGCTTTTCAACCATTCCCATCTCAAGAGTGGTACTGTTAAACAAGGAATTGTTTACCACATGAATCCAATCATTAATAACATCGGTATTCCGGACTTCAATAATATGATAGCTGTCATGACTTTCAGGCAAAGGTATATAATCATCCTTTGAAATGGCCATGCCAGTCCAACGGTTGATTTGCTTTAATCCGTATTTTTCAGCCAGGGAATAAAATCTTTCTTTATCATCAGGTTCACGTGTAACCAGGAAAGGAGGGATTTCCTTATTTTTGATCTTCTCTGCCATGGATTTAATAAATTCTTCCTGCGTAAGAAGATCCCTGTTAAGTCGGAAGGTCCAGTTAGGCCATGCTGAATAAGGATTACGAACCCAGGAATAATCGCGTTCCTTTATCAGTTCCAGGTCACCTCTGGTAGCAGCAAACTCATAAAAATGATAAAGATTAGATTCAATTGCAGATACGATATCCATGGGGGATCAGACTGTCACTCTGCCAGCTTCGCAATTTTATCCACCGGAATACTGTTAGCCATTCCTGCGACCTCAGTTTCATTCTGGACACCTGTGCATCTGAAGGTCAATAAGGAACTTGTGAAGGGCAGCTGAATATCATAAGTTACAGTCCCCTGATCATCTGTGCTTTTGGTTTGTAAAGCCTTGTATGTGCCTATTTTAATTCTTTTTTGATTGGGATCAGAACTCAGGAAAGCCGGCATTGAAAGAAGGGCATTTAGGCTTGCCATCATAGGTGAATCGCCGACGATTTCTATTGATGCATTTTTATTCCCACCTGCATATTCACGGTTAACGAAAAGTCCTGCGAAGCCCATACCCGTTCCAGTAACATTATCTCCGTCCGTTGTTTTTTCCATTCCGCCTATTGAGGCAGGTAGAAGGCCAAGAATTTCCTGGCCAATGGCCTGATTAATATAGTTCAATGCTTCCTGAAGCGCGAACCTTGCATTTTCAAGATCTCCCGACTGGTATGATGAACTGGCTTTATCCAGATTAGCCTGGACATCCTGTGAAAAGACCTTCGTTCCTGATACCAGGGTCAGGGCAATTGTTATGGCAAATAATATCTTTTTCATTGTTCTCCTAGTTCTTTTTTAATTTTTTCAATATCAAATTCTTCTGCCGAGCTCATAATCTCCTGTTCATTTGCATAATTGACGCCCTCAACAATCATTATTGATGATTGTCCGAATGGAACGTTTAGTTTATAACCCGAACCTTCATTATATTCAAGAACACCATTATATCCCTTGAATTTTACCTGTTTCTGATTCTGATCATCAGTTGAAGCCACATATGCACCCATATTAACAGGAGCAAGAAGAGCGGCATCATTTCCGACTGTAACCCTGAGTTCTTTTTCTTCATTCCGATAGACCCGTTCGATGACCAGCCCGATAAAGCCAATACTGGCACTGGTAACCTTATCCTCTTCGTCAACTTTATTCAGTCCGTTTACAGTATTTGGTAATCCCTCCAGGACTTTCTTACCCATTTCCAGTTCAATCCCCAGGAGAGCCTGTCTTACCGCATAACGGGCATCACTGTACTTTTTATCTTTGTAAGCAGTTTCAGCATCACCGATGTTTTGCTTTACATCAGGAGCAGTACTGGATAATCCTGCACCGCCTTTATTCGTGACAGTGGAAGATGATCCCTGATCGGAGGATTCAGTT
>JBGPAO010000088.1:0-10515 GCA_041480755.1 Bacteroidia bacterium | reverse complement strand
GGATCATTATAATTTTCGGGGATCAGGAAAAAGAATATCTGACAAAAATCATCGTCACCCCAGGAAGGATCAGCTTTGTTGCCAAAAGTCATCAGAAATGGTATGTTTTCATCACCAGCCGGAACCGGCTGAGCCATAGAGATTCCCGTATATCCTGCCAGTAAAATAATTCCTATCAAAGCTCCAATTCTCATATTTCAAAAGAATTATCAAAAATAATCAAAGTTTAAATTTGTCCTGTGGTTTAATTCAATATATTGAAATTTTAATCTTTTTCCCCCCAATTTCAATCACCTCATAAAACTCATAAATTCTTTTAAATCAATCAATTATCAAACTAAACCGATTTAACAATATAGTATTATTAAATCTCTAGAATTAATGTATCAAATACTGTGCAAATTTTTTTTGATAATTTACACATATTTAATTCACGTTTAATAAATAGCCTGATTTTATATTGACACTGCCAGATGTTTTATGAACCAGACAGGGCAGAACTACAGCCTTTTAGTCTGAAAGAACAACAATATTACGGTAGGAACATGATTTTTTTAATTCTTCCGGTTTATCAGTATCATTGGTAACACCCAGCCTGATCGTGTAAATGCCGGGTTTATAATAACTGTGTGCCGGACTGGAGCCGGAAACAAATGTAAAATCGCCCAGGTCCCAGTAGAACCGCCCGGCTACAAACTCCTTAAGATAAGTACCGGTCCCGTCCAGGTTAATAACCTGGTTAACCAGCACAGTATCGGGACATGTAATATAAGCCTGTTCAATATCTTCAATGGTAAGGTCATAGGAAGCCTGGTTGAACATAACTTCCCCGGTCAGCAGATCTATTACATTTAGCTGTATTATGTAATTGCCGGGGCCGGAAAAGCAGTAACTAGCTTCTTTGGCACGAATCTTTGCAGTCTCCCCGATCCTCCATTCATACATATAGCTTGTGGTATCAATATCAATGGTACCAACTTCGAAAAATGTAAAACAATAATCATTAAATTTCTGTTCTTTGCATGTATCGAAAGTCGGCACATCAAGACTAAATTCATAAATACTGTTTGTCCTCCGGTTCCTGTTCGATGTGAGAAAACCATGTGTAAAATCCTCATTCGAAATAAAACCTGCATCATTACGCCTTGAATTCAAGGGTTCACCCAGGTTAACAGGTTTAGCCCAGGCGCCGTCAACCAGTTCGGTGTAATAAATATCATATCCCCCGATACTATTTGGCAGCCGGTTAGTTGAGAAATACAACCTTCCGTCAGGATGGAATACCGGGTAAATTTCATGACCGGTCGTATTTATAACCGGCCCGAGGTTTACCGGATTGGTCCATCTGCCATTTGTAAATGTACATATATAAAGGTCGAATCCGCCGGTCCCTCCCGGCATGTCAGAAGAAAAAACCAGCATTTTTCCGTCATGGCTCAGGGCAGGGTGGAACAAATTATAATTCGGATCATTATGAACAAATGGCAATATATTTGTCCATTGGCCTTCGACAAGATTTGCAGAATAAATACCAACTTTATTGATTCTTGCTTTCCTGTCGCCTGGAATATAGTTGCGGTTAAAATAGATCATATCCCCTTCTGCATTGACAGTGGCCGGGCCATCATAGGTTATACTCCTCAGATCCTCGGAAAGTAATTCTACTCTTGACCATTGATCTTCGCCTGTTTTCCGGACATAAAAAAGATCAAAAGGAGGTTTGCCCTTATCACCATCAATTTTCTTGAGCATATCCATCCGCTTATTTGCAGTAAATATGATCCCATCCCCGAAAAAAACAGGAGCATACTCATCATAGGCTGCAGAAGAAAATTTAGCCTCCACAACTTTAAAAACAGTCTGGGAATACAGGGAAGCTGTAATCCAGGTGAATAATAATATTATATAATATTTGGGGTTCATAATGTTTTTACCAGAAATAGCCCGGACTTGTAGCCCTGACGGCATAACTCAGATCGTACCGTAGCAGGATTTCATGCGACCCGCTCATGTATCCTTTCAGGTTGCCGATTGAAAAATCGTACGCATATCCCAGCCTTAATTGTTTATTAATCTGAAATTCAAGTATACCGATAATTTCTCCTGTTGACTTATAAGAACCTGTAAGCCAGATAGCATCCCTGAAAGTGATAAAACTTGCACTCAGGTAATACAGCACCGGATTATCAATTGTATACTGAACATAAGTCGATGGCTTGATCTTGAAGTTTTCGCTTAGTGTCAGCAGTACTCCTGCTGTTCCTGTAAAATTATATCTCCTTATATCGTGGGAAATTTTTCTTATCGTGTCATTTGAACACAGGAAAAATGGTACAGAAATTCCTGCATAATACTTATCAGTGTAATAATAAACACCTGCACCAAAATTTGGCAACGCGAAGGTCTCATCAACGAAGGCAGGATCCTCTGTGATTTTCCGGTCAACATCCAGTAGGTTCCTTGAAATGATGCTTGCCCCTGCCCTGAGTCCCAGGCTTAATTTTCCGGGACCTGCCAGTATCCTGTAGCTGTAGTAGAGAAAAGCATTATTGCTCCGTTCCGCGCCTGCTCCGGCTGACAGGTTATCGACATGAAATCCAACGGCGATCTTATTATTGCGTAAAGGGGTATGCCCTGTCAGTGCAAACATCTCAGGCGTTCCCTTCATACCAATCCACTGTTTACGATACATAAGGGTCGCAGAGAGAGATTCTTTTGCCCCTGCATAGGCTGGATTGTACATAAGGGTATTGAACATATACTGGTTGAAAGGCAGAAATACAGAATTATTCTGTGCCTGCGCCAATGTGCAGAATAAAACTGTAATTAATATCAATCCTGTTCTTTTCATATCCTTTCCCTTGCAATCACAACAAAGCCCTTGTACTTGTAAGGAGCATGGTCGCCTTTTGTAACTTCCAGTACATAATAATAAATGCCACTTTCCACAGGTCTTCCGCCATCATAAGTTCCATCCCACAACTGGTCTTCTTCAAGTCCTGTTTCATCTGATCCTTTTACAATCTGTTTTATCAGGTTGCCTGATCTTGAGAATATTTTTAAATCCCAGGAATCTGCATAGTCCAGTCCCTCAATGGTAAAGAATTCATTTATTGAATTCCCGTCCGGTGAAAAGCTTTCATAGATCCTGAGATCTCTCCTGGCAACTGTGATCTCATCAGAAGTTTCAGGGCAAACTCCATTATTGACAGCCCATCTGAAAGTATAGTCTGATGCTTCATCAAGGTTCTGACCACCGAGGTTAATTTTGGTGTTGTACAGGGTATCATTTTCAATATTTGCTGAACCCGAAATGATCGTCCATTTGCCGCTTCCCGCTGTCGGAGGATTTGCATACATGTACATATAATCTGCAAAATAAATAACCGTATCAAATTCCTCTCCTGCTTTGCTGCCTGCATATGCCTGTTCGGGCTCCTTCCAGAAGATCACTTCCACAGAATCCCTGCTGGTGCATCTGTCCTCACCTGCAACAGGCCAGTTTTTACCTGCCCGGTACAATTTGTAATGCTTGCTGTTTCCCGATCCATGCTGGATTGAAGCCTGGATATTTAACAGACCAGGATCATTAATAGTCAGGGTTTCATCACCTTCCGCTTTAATCCAGTAACCTGTACCGACATCCTGTGTCGCTTCAAGAAAGATCAGATCATCACATACCTGTCTTGGCTCATCACCTCCGGTAATGTTAATTTCCGGCTTCTTATAGACTGTCATGGTAACCATACCTTTCAGGCTGTCGGGATAAGCGATGCATCCATTCCCGTCCATGAGCCCGAAAATTTCTATATTGAAATCATTTGTATTGGCTGTGATCAGATTAACAGTAAAATTCCCTTCTTCGTCCATGATATTTTCAATTGTATCATAACCGAATCCGTCAAAGGAGACGATCCTGAATGGAGCAGATCCAGTGAGGGTATATGGGATACTCACCTCCACCGGCCCTGCATGACTATCATAGCAATCATTCAGGTAGGTTGTTTCGATGATCTCACCAGTCGGCCTGGGATTAATAGAAACAAATGTTGATCCGGTTGTATCACTGCAGGCACCGGAAGTTACAAATCGCCTGAAATATGCAGGCAGTAACAGTTCTTCCGTTGTATAATCTGCCAGCCAATTAATTCCGGTAGCAGAAGTCCATGCCTGGTCATCCAGGCTTTTTTGCCATCCATATGCATAGCTCAATCTGTCGCCGCCAGTCATTTCAAAGATCCCTGCCGTACCATCCAGGTCAAGGGTTGTCTCATAACAGGTTTCATCTGCCTGGCCATTCTTAACAGTATTATTAGTAATGGGAGACTGGACAATTACCACAACCGGATCACTGAAATGAATACACTTGCCTGAAGTTACTTTCCTTCTGTAATATGTTGTATCTGAAAGGGATGGTGGTGAATAGCCCAGTTGATTAGCTCCTGAAACGATCGCCCATGTTGAATTATTTAAACTGGTTTCCCACTGAAACACTGGTAGAGAAAATTTAATATTTCCTCCTGCAGGTGAGGCGCCAGTTAATGGAGCCGGAAAAGCATCCCTGCAAATAGTATCATTTTCAGCGATCAGGTTATTAGTAATAGAATCCTGTACAATAACTTCTATTTCATTGCTATAATCCTCACATGCACCGGAGACAACATATCTCCTGTACATTGTTGTATCCTCAATAAATCCGGGAGAATAATCCCCCAATGTAACCTCATTGCCAGTCTCCTGCCATGAACCAGACTGAAGTTTTGACTGCCAGTAATATTTATAATCAATCTTATCACCACCTCCGACATTGCCTGACAGCTGTATCAGTTGCAGATCCGGATCATCCATGCAAATTACCGTATCCCGGGCAATTTCATTATTGGTTATGAGGGGATGTACAAGGATAGTCACCATCTTACTGGTATCCTCACACACATCATCCGATCCCGATAATACTACTCTCCGGTAATAGATAGTATCTGTCAAAAAACCGGGATCGAAATTCTGTCCATTTGAAGGGACAGTCGGATTCCAGGATAATTTATTTAAGCTTGACTGCCAGATGTATGAATATACATTATCACCACCTGCGGGAAGACGGCCGGTGACTGGTCCTGCATTATCATTCCAGCATATTGTATCATCAGGAGCAACAAGGCTACCGGAGTAAATATCGTTATTAGTGATTTCTGGAAGGACAGTCATTGTAACAAGGTTGCTCGTATCCCAACATACGTGGGAATTCACGATCCTGCGGTAGTATGTAGTCTGCAATGGCGTCTCATCCTCTAATATTGAATCATTCTTACCGGTTAAAGTATTCCAGTTTGTCATATTTGTACTCAACCGCCATGAATATTTATACTTTCCATTTCCACCTTTAATATTGTATACCGGATCGTCTTTGATTTCTGGTATTGATTGGCCGTAACAAATAGTATCATCAGAGGCTATATTATTGTTTTCCAGACTATCAAGAACATTAATAGTAAGGATCAGGCTGGTATCTTTTGTAGCTCCTGAAGTAATAATTCGCATGAAGTAAGAAGTATCGTAAAGGGAGCCTGAAATATAATCTTTGGATGTATTGGCACCAGGAGCTAATACCCAGCTGGTTTTATCGAAGCTGTGAAACCACTGATAAGAATAAGTTCCTGTTCCACCTTTGGGGGTTGAAGCACGAAAAGGATAAGGAGTATCACCTTCACAGATATCCTGGTCTTCGGGCATCACATTAAAAAGGAATCCGGAAAGAGGGATCTTAAGACCGGATTTTACTATACCATCTGTTCCATCAGTTGCACCGCGGAGTCCAGCTTGAAAATGGCTGCCAACTGAGCCATTATCAATATTGACAGTCACTCCGGTAAGGGAACTACCGCGATGCCAGATAACTCCTCCACCTCCGGATCCGCCCGGACCGCTTGGATCAGTTGGATGATTAGTGGATCCCCCATTCCCTCCTTTCACATCAAAAGTCAGATTACCCTTATATCCAACAGCTTCAAGGACAATAATTCCTCCGCCGCCGCCTCCTCCTGCACCTGCTGATGCAAAACCGGAAATACTTTCACCTCTTGCCCGGACAGTTTGTACACCTATAGCCTCAATAGTATCAGCAATAAGAATAATTATACCGCCTCCATTCCCTCCTTTTGTTGCCAATCGGGAATTATCGGGTTTCTGAGTACCTGTACCACCTCCTCCCCCCATAAAAATCCTGTTTGCAAATTCCAGAGCCTCACTCTCATTCTTATATAAAGCTGAAATATCATAACCTTCCCCTCCCAGGTTTACAGTGGGAGAGCAGCTCTCTGATTCCCTTCCTCCATTTCCACCCTTACCAAAGTTTCCTCCTCCTCCGCCTCCTGAATATTTTCCATTACCTCCTCCTCCTCCATTTAGAATAAATTTCATACCTCTGGTATAAGGGAATCCTTCATAGACAGCACTTTCACCTTTTCTTCCTGCACTATCAAAGGCTGATTCGGTATAGAGCAGACCAACTGCTTCAGAACAACCTCCCCTGAAAGTATCAACTGTCGGAACCTCAGGATTTCCTCCCAGGAATCCTTTGCCTGATACATCAATAGTCGCATTCAGTACAATTTTTCTTCCGGCAATAAGGGCAAATACACCTCCTGTGCTGTCAGATGGGTCCCATGCCTTACAAGTCAGGGATTCATTGACCTCATAAACATCTTCTCCTCCCCTGACTTTTACTAGCTGTGCAATTTCGCCTGCCATTCTTGGGTAAAGATCACGCAGTTTGGTTGAGAAAATAACAATCTTATTTAATATATCTACTTTATATACAAGCAAGATATTATACCTGCCTATATTTCCATAATTATCATACTTTCCCCAATTCTCCGGAAACAATGGCATGTTCCATGGACCGTTTACAGTTGCCCCTTTCATAGTGATAAACAGTACGGTATCTCCTTCTGTAAACCATTGGACATCATTTACTTTAACGCTATCAGGATCAGTTGGATCTGCATTATAAACCTGTTTAACCTTTGCATATTCATTGATCACCGTTTGGGAACTCACCGTAACAAAAGGAAAGAAAACTGTAATAAATGATATTATCAGATACTGGAATGCCTTATTTAAAAACCCGTTCAATGTATTGGAATTGTCAAAATTTTTTATGATCTAAACAGAGGTTGAATTTAAGTGAATTTATTTAAAGATCAATATAGCTGTTTTTAATTTTTTCCCTGCTTACGCGACTTCCGGGTTTTCATGCGCTCAATTAATCTGCGGATATTCTCACCTGTGAGAGCATGCCTCCGCACACCTGTTGTGCCCAGGAGATATACATAAGCATGCAGGGATGGGACATGCTCGCTGATCACCTTGACCATAGCCAGGAATGGAACAATCACAAACATCCCCGGAAATCCCCAGACCATCCCGGCTGCAATCATACCAAGAATAATCATGAATGCATTTATCTTGACAGCATTTCCAACTATATTCGGGGTAAGAATATAGTTTTCAATTAAGTGCACAATTAAATAAGTAATAAGTATCTTAAGAGCGATCTGGGGTGTATCAGTAGTCAGAAGCGAAAAGAAAAACGGGAATGAATACCCTATAATAGTTCCGAAATAAGGTATAAAGCTCCAGAGCCCTGCAATCAAACCAAAAATAATTGCATATTTTACACCTATCAACATGAACGCTGATGAATTGACGATACATAAAATAATTACAACTGTAGACATTCCTCCCATATACCTGGATGCTACTTTTGAGACACCTCTGAGTGCATTTATAGCTATAGACTGTTTCTCTGCCGGTACAAGTTTCATTATAAAATATGCAAACTTGGTCCTGTAATAAAGGAACATGAAAATTAAGATCGGTAAAATCGCAAGCCGGAATATTGTGCCGGTTGTTGATGTAAAAGCCTTGTTCATAAAATCATTGCTGGCATCAAAAAGCCCGGAAACACGTTGCTTCAGAAAAGCTATAATATTTACATCAATGTTCCCAAACAAAAGACTAAGCTGATTATTAAGAATATCAATATTGGTCAGTGCCTTTTCACGAAAACCGGGGAAATCCCCTATAAATCCCATGACCCTGTTATAAATCAAAATTACTGCACCTCCAACTATAGCCAGGAAAATCAGTACGCTTATTAAAATCGCAACCAACCTGGGGAACCTGTGTTTCTCAAGAAAATTAGCTATCGGATAAAGTAAATAGGCGAACAAAACAGCAAGAGCTAAAGGGTAGAGAAAAAGCTTTGCCTCTATCAGGACAAACAAAGTCAGAATAATTGCCAGCAGGAAAAATGAAAACCTCTGTGCTGAAGGGAACTTTGTGAACAAAGGAATCCCCTTCTTCTTCTGGAACTCCTGATCAGTATTTTCAGAATTTGTCATCTTAAAGGTGTTGTTACATGACTTTATTTTCAGTTCAAAGGTTGCAAATTTTTACGCAACCCCCATTCATCACTCATCAATCATCGCTCATCAATCCGAATTATTTCATTCATTAAATAACGGTAATTTCACGATAAACGTTGTCCCTTTCCCCTTTACAGTCTCATAACCGATCTCTCCATTAGCATTCGCGATAATGCTCTTGACTATGGCCAATCCCATTCCCATACCTCCTGACCTTGTTGTAAAGTTAGGCTGGAACAGCTTATCGCCAAGTTCTTCCGGTATACCAACTCCATTATCCTTTACCCTGACAACCGCGAATCCATCTGCAGTTTCAAGCTGTATATCAACAATGCCCTTCCGTCCATCCGGAACTGCCTGAATTGCATTCTTAATAAGATTTATAAATACTCTTGAAATTTGCTCTTTATCAGCAAATATACATGTTTCCTGATCTGTGAAAAGAGTTTTAAACTGGATCCCTTCAGTTTTGCTGAAAAGACCTACTATATCAGATATCCGTTCCTTTAGCTCAAGCTTAACGTTGATTGCCCTGGGCATCTGCGCAAAATTTGAAAATTCCGTGGCAATTGCCGACAATTCATCAATCTGCTCTACCAGTGTGGAAGTTATCTTTTTCAGGTTTTTCTCAAATTCTGCCGGACTATCCTTCCACGCACGTTCAAGATGCTGAACACTCAGTTTCATTGGTGTAAGGGGATTCTTTATTTCATGTGCAACCTGTTTTGCCATCTCACGCCAGGCAGATTCTCTTTCCGACCTTGCAAGCAATCCTGCACTCCTGGTAAGCTCATCAACCATCTGGTTATATTCCTTGACAAGACCACCGATCTCATCCCTGGCTTCATACATTATCTTTTCATTAGCCTTGCCAAGAGTGAATGTGCTGATTTTTTCCTGGATCATTCGCAAAGGCCGGGTTATCTTATTAGATAAAAATACTGCCAGCAGAATGCTTATTGTGATCAGTATGACATAAAAATTCACTATACCTACAACCAGATTGGAAATTTCACTTGCCAGAATATTCTCCCTGGTGAAATAAGGAAGATTCAAATAAGCAAGCAATTCGTTTTCGTTGTTCTTAAAAGGAACATATGCTGAAAGATATTTTAATGATCCTATGTGTTCTTCATGAACAAATTCATTGCGGCTTTTTATTATAAGCTGGCTGTATGCCACAGGATCAATTTTTGTTCCTTTTAATTCACGGATAAAAATCTCAGGCCGTGAAGTGGCAAGCAGATCGCCCTCAGGATCATACAGATTTATGTCGGTGTAAAAGACATTTGAGAATTTCTGTAAAAGTTCATCCAGGTTCCTGTAATCAACAGATGACCACCCATACCTGAGGTCCTTTTCAAACGCAAGTTTGTGCATGAGCTCTACATAAACCGATTGGATTTTCTCACTCAGAGTTTCATTTTGCCTTTGCCTGAACTGGCGTGCACTGAAATAAATAGTTCCTCCACCGATAAGCAAAAGAGAAAAAACAAGAATGGCTATCATTGAGTACTGGATCTTGTTTTTGACATTCATCTGGATGCTCTTCTGGAAAAATGGCAGATTGATATAAAGCAGGGAAACGGTTATGAGAAGATAAAAGAATACAAAAATATATGTGAAAGTAATCAGTACATCCAGCAATTTCAGTATTGGATGACTGACTACAATTGTATTTTCATTATCCACATTGTAAACAAGATGATTGTATCCATCGAGACTTAAATTTTCGAATTCCTTCTGCCCCCTTGAATATATTTCGCTCCTCTGGCTGTAAGAATAATTTCCTGATTTCGTAATTAACTCATTCTTATGATATTTTGCTGATGAGTAATCATTTTTCGGATTCCCTCTGTATTTTTCAGCAAGCAGCAATTCCGGGTATCCAAGAGCTCCTGATATGGTCTTTGAATCCATTTCCAGAAACATCCTGGACATAAAAAGACTGTCTTTTGTATAATAGTCGAAGGTTCCGAGATAACTAACTTTACCACTCAGATTATCAACAAAATAGAATCTTGAATTCGGGATTTGTATACCGGATGAGGAAATCAATTTCTCGAAAAATCCATAACAGTGAAATAAG
>JBGPAO010000087.1:0-10644 GCA_041480755.1 Bacteroidia bacterium | reverse complement strand
CGACGCTCCATGGAAGTTTTCAGTTTTCAGTTTGAATATAGCTTGTATTTTTTTGAATCAGCCTTCGATATTTGACGATTATTGTCATTAATGATTAAAAGTAATTTAAAATTTTAATCATGACAACAATCAGAAAATTCGAAGATCTTGAATGCTGGCAAATTAATTACCGGTTTGATTAACTATTTAATAAATTCAGAAATCAAAGGACTAAAATTCAAATAACCTCTCGCCCTCAGACTGAAAACCGAAAACTGAAAACTATTTCGATACATTTCATTAATTTTGAAAACAAATCCGATCTTCAGTTTTATAAAATAGTTGTCAGGTTGAGCATTCGCAATATCTATATTGGTTGTATTCTTGTCCTCGGCCTGCAGTTGAGTGCGCAGAATGATACAGGCAAGGTAGCTCTTATGTGGGGTGAGGACCTTTACCTTGAAGTAAAAAATGTTATACCATCAATTATTGGTTATGACAGTACCGGCTATTATTCGCTGGTGGAAGATTATAACTGGGCAATTGAACATTACGATAAAAATTTGGAGAATGCAAGAAGGGAATACCTTGACATGAACGTGGGATTCAGAACCAGAGATCTTGAAGCACTTGTTCATTTTCATGATACCCTTTATCTTTTCACCTCTGAAGTACGGTTCAACAGCCGGATATTATATGTGCAGTCGATCAATAAAGAAACTCTTAAACAGAATCCTGATGAAAGAGTAATTATTGAATCCCATGATCTCGCCGGCTGGAGAGCCGAATTTGATATTACCCTGTCAAAGCTTGAAAGCAAGCTTCTTGCAGTCAGCCGGACTGTTATTTTCGGCAGGAAGATCCAGGATATAACTTTTATGTCTTTCGGCAAAGGAATGGTTAAAGATTGGCAGGCCAGCGACAGAATTCAGCATGACAAAAAAATATATAATGAAGCAGAATTTGTTATTGATGAATCAGGCAATGCTTATATGATCTGCCTTTACTATGAGCCTATCCTTTTTCAGCACCTGAATCCACGCAAGAACAGTTATATGATTGTTGCTTTTACTGATTCGGGACAGTATGTAAACCATTATTTTGCGGATTTTGAGAATAAATATATCAGGGGTATCGGGATCGAGCCCGGCTTGAATAATGATCTTGTCTGTGCAGGTTTTTATTCGCCAAGCATGAATGATTATACTATAGACGGATTGTTCTTTTTCAATCTTGATGTTGAATCAAAAATGATGAAAGATTTGAAATTCCATGAACTGGAACCTTATTTCCTTCAGGAAAGCATGGAACTTAAACCAGGCAATGAATCAAAATATCTGTATAGTTTTAATCTCGATCATCTGGTACTTAGAGAAAACGGAAATTATGTTCTTACCGGAGAACAGGCATTCGAACAGGATTATGATACTTACATGAATATTATTGTAATATCATTAAGTCCTCAGGGAGATATATTCTGGGAGAGGGTAATTAAAAAATCCCAGGGCCATGAGATTGACAAATACCCCGATTATTCTTCCTATTGTTTATTTGCACCGGCAGACTGGAACAAGGTAATTATACTTTTCAATGAAAATCTGAAAAACCTTAACCGACCTGACCAAAAAGAACCGCTTAATTTTGTCTATACCGGGAAAGCCTATCTTTCATGCGTGGAAATAGGGGAATTCGGTGAATTTGGTAAGAACACTATCTATACCAAGAACCGGAAAAGAATGTATACTCCTGCTCCTCTTTACTTTTATGATATGAAAACTAATGAAATGATCATTCCTGTCCTCCGGTACAGAAAATTTAAATTCCTTAAACTTACTTTTGATTAATCTTTTCTGAATAATAGGGAGCCTTAAAATATACCTCCTGTTCTCCTTTCATTCTCAGATCTCCTCTTTCTATCAGGTATTCCTTTAGCTCTTTTGTCAGCCGGTATTTTGTTTCATTATATTCCTGTATCCCGGCCAGATTTTTCAATTGAAAAGGATCGTCCGTCAGGTTGTAAAGTTCGAATTCCTTTCTTTTGGCAAAAGCGAGATCATAATACCAGCTCAATCCCTTACTTTCTTTTACGGAAAGCAGAAAATCCTTTGACGGGCTGTTGTCCACATCTCCATAAGGATATGAGTTAAAATTATAACGGGGGTCGGGGTGTCCTGCAGGGAACATGTCATATTCGGGATTCCATACTAACAGAAAATTATCTTTACGAATGGCACGCATCGGGAATATTTTACCAGACGGCTGAACCCATGCATGCCGTTCACGAAAGGTAAACACCCTGTTACGGGATGGATCGACCAGTCCGGATATATTTGAATTCAGAATCTCAACAAGACTTTTTCCTGACATTTCTTCCGGAACCGCTAATCCGGCAATTTCAAGAATTGTTGGTGCAAGGTCTGTATGACTTACCAGATCATCAATCTGCCTACCCCCGGGGATCATCTTCTTGAAATAAATTATAAGCGGCATGTGAGTTCCATAATCATACAGATTGGATTTAGCCCTTGGGAACGGCATGCCATTATCTGAAGTAACAATAACCACTGTATTTTCCAGCTCGCCTGTTTCACGAAGCAGGTCAATTATTTTCCCAAGATGCAGATCGAACCATTCTATCTCGACAAGATAATCCAGGATATCATTCCTTATTTCCGGCACGTCAGGTAAAAATCCGGGGACTTCAACGTCTTCAATTCTTTTCCCCATTATTTGCCCGATACCTTTTAAATAATCACGATGAGGTTCTGTAGCACCATACCAGAAACAGAAGGGTTTTCCTTCAGGCCTGTCCTTCAGGAATTGCTGAAAGTTTGCAGCATAGTCAATGTGGCTGACAGTATTATTTTCATTGAGTTTTTCAAATGGAACTTTAGTAATATCATTGTATTCCTCTCCTGCGGGATTCCTTTCACGACCCCCGTCTTTCCAGTTACCCGGTCCCCATCCTTTGCCGGTATAACCTATGAAATATCCTGACTCTTCGAGATACTCTGTGTAAGTTTTGAATTCTGCCGGAAAGATGCTCCACAGGCATGCTCCTTCTTTAAGTTCAAATCCATTCCTTCCTGAGAGGATAGATGCCCGTGATGCTGAACACGAAGGTGCAGAACAATATGCATTTCTAAACCACGCACCATTCTGGGCAAGATAATCAATAGCCGGTGTCTGCACTGCTTTACATCCGCTGAAACCCGTATGCAACCAACTCATATCATCAGCAATCGCGAAGAGTATATTAGGCCTGTCATCAACAACAAATTCCTCTTCATCAGCTTCTATATTCTGCTTTTTTCTACCGGAACAACCGCCAACAGCCAATATTAAAATGAATATGATAAATGTTGACAGGGATCTCATATGAATAATTTTATTACAATTTTGCTGGATTTTCTAAACACGCAACTATTCTGTGCTTCACTTCATCCTTGCCAAGGATTTCCATCACAGCTGTGAGGCCGGGACCCTGGTTTGATCCGATAAGCGCAAGCCTCAAGGGATTCATGATCTGGCCGAATCCTGTTTTTTTCTCTTCAACATAAGCCCTTATTGAGGTCTCAATATTATCATGAGTGAAATTGTTCAGGTTATCCAATATACCCATAACATCTTTTATTACATTATTTGTTTCTTCTTTCCACACCTTACTGGCAACTGCCTCATCATATTTTTCAGGCCTCTGAAAAAAGAACCAGGCTTCTTTCCAGAAGTCTGTCAGAAGGAATATCCTTTCTTTTACAAGGCTGACAACTCTGGAAATATAATCCTGCGGGAAATCCAATCCTCTTTTTTTAAGATCTCCTTCAAACCATTTGGCCAGCTCGCTGTCATTTTTTTGCAGGATATACTGGTGATTGAACCACTTGGCCTTTTCAGGATCGAACCTGGAGCCTGATTTGATAATCCGTTCCAGTGAAAACTCCTTTATTAATTCATCCATGGTAAAAAGCTCCTGGTCAGTTCCGGGATTCCAGCCAAGAAGAGCAAGAATATTAATAAATGCATCCGGAAGATAACCCGATTCCCTGTACCCGGATGAAATTTCACCGGTTTCAGGATTTTTCCACTGAAGCGGGAATACAGGAAATCCCAGCCGGTCGCCATCCCGTTTACTCAGTTTGCCTTTGCCGTCAGGCTTAAGTGTTAAAGGCATGTGGGCAAAGAGAGGCATTTCATTCTGCCAGCCAAATGCCCTGTAAAGTAATACATGAAGCGGTGTGGACGGAAGCCATTCTTCTCCCCTGATCACATGGGAAATTTTCATCAGGTAATCATCAACCACATTCGCCAGATGATAAGTAGGCATTCCATCAGCCTTGAAAAGAACCTTGTCATCAAGTGTGGAAGTGTCAACCCTGACTTCTCCACGGACAATATCGTTAAATACGACCTCCTGATTGGCGGGTATCTTAAAGCGTATAACACTGGGTGTGCCCTTTGATAGTAAATCCTGAACTTCAGTAGCTGACAGGTTAAGTGAGTTTTTTAAAGAATTCCTGATTCTTGCATTATAAATAAAAGTGCTGTTCTGCCCTTCAAATTCCCTTCTGTAATCTTCAAGTTCATCAGGAGTATCAAATGCAACATATGCAAATCCATCCTTTATAAGCTGATCTGCATATTTCTTATATAGCCCTGCCCGGTCAGATTGCCTGTATGGTTCAAACGGTCCCCCTGCTGATACACCTTCATCAATTTTAATCCCGCACCATCTTAAAGATTCAATCATATAATCTTCCGCTCCTGTTACATATCTTACCTGATCTGTATCTTCAATCCTCAGAATAAAAGTGCCATTGTTTTTTCTTGCAAACAAGTAATTAAATAATGCAGTCCGGACACCACCAATATGAAGCGGCCCAGTCGGACTTGGAGCAAATCTCACTCGTATGGGCTTATCTGCCATTTGTTGAATTTTCTGTAAAGATACTAAAAGAAAAGCATGGGGCATGGGGCTAAGAGCGAAGGGCGGAGAGCAGAGAGCAAAGAGCGAAGAGCAGAGAGCAAAGGGCGGAGAGCGGAGAGTCAGGTGCTGAGTGATTATAAATGAACGCGAGCGAAACAAAGATTACTTCAAATTGCCTATTTTTGATATTTAATACTAATACCCGGAACCGTGCTTTTTTTATATGACCTTGTTATAAGATTCTATTATTTCATTATAGCTGTTACTTCGCTGTTTAATAAGAAGGCACGGCTATGGATCAGGGGAAGAAAAGATATCTTTAAAAACATAAGTGAGAAGGTTGTTACGGGTTCTGAAATCATATGGTTCCATTGTTCTTCTCTTGGTGAGTTTGAACAGGGACGGCCTGTGATGGAAAAATTCCGGGAGAAACTCCCTGGAAGTAAAATACTCCTGACATTCTTTTCCTCTTCCGGTTATGAAATCCGTAAAAACTATTCGGGTGCTGATTATATTTTTTACCTGCCTCTTGATACCAGGAGAAATGCCGTAAAGTTCCTGAGCATAGTAAAGCCTAAATATGCATTTTTTATAAAATATGAATTCTGGTTCCATTACCTTTCGCAACTTAAAAAAGGGGGAACAAAAACATACCTGATCTCAGGCATATTCAGGAACAGACAGGTTTTCTTCAGATTATACGGCAATTGGTTTTGCAAAATTCTCAGGTCATTCACTCACCTTTTTGTTCAGGATGAAGAATCTGCCGGCCTGCTTAAATCAATCGGTTTTAACAATTATACTGTCTGCGGGGATACACGGTTCGACAGGGTTTATTCGATCGCCGGGAAGGCTGCAAACCTGCCAGTGATACAATCATTCTGCTCCGGGAAAATGACCCTGATAGCCGGAAGCACCTGGCCACCCGATGAAGAAATAATCGTGAGATTCATAAATGAAAATAAATCTCCGGTCAGGTTTATAATTGCACCTCATGAGATTCACGAACAGGGTATCAGGCAACTTATGGATTCAATTAAAGTTAAAACTGCCCGATATACTTCCGCAAGTGATCCTTCCATTAAGGATGCGGAAGTTCTGATCATTGATATTATCGGAATCCTGTCCTCTGTTTATAAGTACGGAAAGATCGCTTATATCGGTGGTGGATTTGGAAAGGGGATACATAATATTCTTGAGGCTGCAACTTTTGGACTGCCTGTTATCTTCGGACCTAACTTTAAAAAATTCCGCGAAGCTAACGACCTTGTTAATTTAAAAGGGGCCTTTTCAATAGAAGATTATCACGGCTTAAATGAAATTATCCGTGCCTTAATTTCTGACCAGCAATTGTTTATTGAGACCGGTGACAGTGCAAGGAGATATGTTCTCTCCAATCTTGGAGCGACAGACACTATAACAAATTTTATACTTACACCTGTATAATTTTCTTTTTTTTTTCAACCTGATTTTAACTTTTGCAAGAACGTCATCCGACCTTTGCTTAGTCCTAAAGAATGGAGAAAATTAAAATTCATGACTTTTAGATTTTAAAGTATGATTTATATAATGCATTGATTTATTTGATTTTATACGCAGGTTAATAATTCCTGTTATTTGTTAATAAATAGAATTCATCTTGGCTTGTCACCTGAGACTTCAATTTATAAATTGCATCACCGACTTTCTATTTTTTAATCCACAGTTAAAAATTTAATTATTAATAGGTTAAAAGATCTCACATTCCATGGACGAATTGGCCTCGAAGAAAAACATTGATGTTGTGGTGAAAACTGGCAAAGAAGAAAAAGATGTAGCTGGCCTTACTTCGGGTCTGAAGACATATTCTTATGAAGAAGTCTTTGAGGCCACAAAGGAATATTTCCAGGGCGATTTGCTTGCAACCACTGTCTGGGTTAACAAATATGCCCTTAAAGATTCACAGGGAAAGATCTATGAGCGTACACCTGATGACATGCACTGGCGTATTGCCCGTGAAGTTTCAAGGATTGAACAAAAATATCCTAATCCGCTTTCCGAAGACCGGGTATTTGAACTCATCAGAGATTTCAAATATATTGTTCCCCAGGGCTCACCTATGACAGGTATAGGCAACTCATTTCAGATAGCATCACTATCCAACTGTTTTGTTATCGGTAATGAAGGCAATGCGGATTCATATGGAGGCATTCTTAAGACCGACCAGGAACAGGTTCAGCTTATGAAAAGAAGAGGCGGAGTAGGCCATGATATGTCGCATATCCGTCCAAAAGGAAGTCCTGTCCTTAACAGCGCTCTCACCTCGACCGGTATAGCCCCGTTCATGGAGCGTTATTCCAATTCAACCCGTGAGGTTGCGCAGGATGGCCGGCGGGGAGCTCTTATGCTTAGCATCTCAATCAAGCACCCGGATGCTGAAGGATTTATTGATGCCAAAATGGAGAAGGGCAAGGTCACCGGTGCAAATGTCTCTGTCCGTATCGATGACGAATTTATGCAGGCGGTTATTAATAACAGGCCATATATCCAGCAATACCCTGTCGATGCAGTCAAACCCGTCTATGTAAAGCAAATCGATGCACGATGCCTTTGGAACAAAATCATATATAACGCCTGGAAATCTGCCGAACCGGGAGTCCTTTTCTGGGATACAATAATCCGCGAATCAGTTGCAGATTGTTATGCGGACCTCGGATTCCGTACTGTATCTACCAATCCCTGCGGGGAAATACCTCTCTGCCCCTATGACAGCTGTCGTTTGCTTGCTATTAATTTATATAGTTATATTGAAAATCCGTTTACCCCAAATGCCCGGTTCAATTTTCAACTTTTCAGGGAACATGTGCGGATGGCTCAGAGGATAATGGATGATATCATCGATCTCGAACAGGAAAAAATTAATTCTATCCTTCAAAAAATAAATGCTGACCCCGAAGATGAAGAACTCAAAAGGACCGAACGATTGCTGTGGGAAAAGATCAGGACAAGAACCGGAGAAGGCAGACGTACAGGAATAGGTATTACCGGAGAAGGTGATATGCTTGCAGCTCTCGGATTGAGATATGGCAGTGAAAATGCAGTCGATTTTTCCGTTGAAGTTCATAAAACGGTTGCACTGGAAGCATACAGGTCGAGCACTTACATGGCCAAAGAAAGAGGCGCTTTTGAAGTATATGATTCCACGCGTGAAAAAAATAATCCATTCATACTAAGACTTAAAAAAGAAGACGAGAAGTTATACCAGGATATGGTGAAATATGGAAGACGAAATATCTCCCTGCTTACAATTGCCCCGACCGGGACGACCAGCCTGATGACTCAGACAACCTCCGGTATTGAACCGGTTTTCCTGCCTGTTTACAAGCGCAGAAGAAAAGTAAATCCCAACGAACCAAATACAAATATCTCATTTGTTGACGATATCGGCGACAGCTGGGAAGAGTACAATGTCTTTCACCAAAAATTCGAAACATGGCTGAAGGCTGCCGGGTACGATGTTGAAGAAGTTAAAAAACTGGATGATGAGCTGATCCAGAAGATCATCCAGAAATCACCCTATTACCTTGCAACATCGACAGATGTTGACTGGCTGGCAAAAGTCAGGATGCAGGGAGAAATTCAAAAATGGGTTGACCATTCTATCAGTGTCACCATAAACATCCCAAAAGATGCAACCGAAGAACTCGTTAGTGAGCTTTACATGACTGCATGGAAAAGCGGATGCAAGGGTTGTACAATTTACCGGGAAGGATCCCGTGCCGGCGTGCTTATAGCTAACAATAATGATAAAGAGGAAGATCCCTCCACAAAATACAAACGGCCGCGGGTGCTGGACGCAGAAATTATCCGCTTTAAAAATAATGAAGAACAATGGATCGCATTTGTCGGACTGAAAGATGGCAAGCCTTACGAGATATTTACAGGTATTGAAGATGAAGAAATTTTCCCGATCCCAAAATCAATAATCAGGGGTAAAATAATCAAGAATAAGGAAGATGACGGTACTACCCGGTATGATTTTCAGTATACAGATAAATTTGGCTACAAAAACACTCTTGGCGGTCTCTCCCATATTTTCAATCCTGAGTTCTGGAATTATGCCAAACTTATCTCCGGCGTACTGCGGCATGGAATGCCAATCCCCGATGTGGTGAATCTGGTTTCATCATTACGCCTCGACAGTGCAACCATCAATACCTGGAAAGCCGGGGTGGAAAGAACACTTAAGAGATACATCCCCGACGGAACAAAAGCCAAAACCAAGTTTAAATGTCCTGAATGCAGCTCAAGTAATCTCGTCTATCAGGAAGGATGCCTGATCTGTAAAAACTGCGGCTGCTCCAAGTGTGGCTAGAAGAAATTCTCCTTGCCCCATGCCCCATGCTCTCCATGCTATTTTGTTTTGAGGCATTTCTCAGATAACTTTTAATTCTTTCCCAATTTTCGTAAATGCTTCAACAGCTTTATCCAGATGCTCCTTTTTATGTGCGGCTGAAAGCTGCACTCTTATCCTGGCCTGTCCCTTTGGAACAACCGGATAATAAAATCCTATCACATATATCCCCTCATTCAGTAACCTGGACGCAAAATCCTGGGAAAGTTTTGCATCATATAGCATTATCGGAATAATGGCCGATTGAGTCGGTTTCAGGTCAAAGCCGGCCTTCTTCATGTAAGTGTAAAAATATTCCGTATTCCAATGCAGCCTGTCCTGCAGCTCATTGGTCTCACTCATCATATCGAACATTTTTACCCCGGCTGCAACGACCATCGGTGGTAGTGAATTTGAAAACAGGTACGGCCTTGACCTCTGCCTGAGCATATCAATGATCTCCTGCCGGCCTGTGGTGAAGCCGCCAATTGCCCCTCCGAAAGCCTTACCCAGGGTGCCTGTAATAATATCAACTTCTCCTCTAACATTAAATAACTCAGTCACTCCCCTGCCTGTTTTACCAACGACACCTGCAGAATGAGATTCATCGATCATTACCATGGCATTGTATCTCTTTGCAAGATTTATGATTTTATCCATCGGTGCTACATTGCCATCCATAGAAAAAACACCATCAGTCACAATTATCCTGAACCGCTGAGCCTGCGATTCTTTCAGCTTTTCTTCAAGATCTGCCATATCTGCATTTATATACCTGTAACGCTGTGCCTTACACAACCTTGAACCATCAATGATGGAGGCATGGTTCAGCGAATCAGAAATAATGGCATCCTCTTCTCCAAGAAGCGGTTCAAATACACCACCATTGGCATCAAAACATGCTGCATAAAGTATCGTATCTTCAGTCCCAAAAAAATCCGCAACCTTTTTTTCAAGAGACTTATGCAGATCCTGTGTACCACAGATAAATCTTACCGAAGACATGCCGTAGCCCCTCGAATCCATAGCCTCTTTTGCAGCCTTTATCAGTTCTGGATGATTTGATAAGCCCAGGTAATTATTCGCACAGAAATTCAGCACGGCATCCCCTGTGCTCACTTTTATTTCAGCTCCCTGTGCCGAAGTGATGATCCTTTCCCGCTTATACAGGCCGGCCTCATCAATCGACGATAATTCCTTTTTCAGATAATCTTTAAATTTTCCGTACATATAAATAAATTTAAAAGGTTCCGGATTCTTAGTTCCGGGTTCAAAGTTCCGGGTTCAAAGTTCCGGGTTCCGAGTTAGATAAGACTGCCAACATCGAGTAACTTTTCAACCTTATACTCCTGTAACCCTGTAATTCTTT
>JBGPAO010000086.1:0-10671 GCA_041480755.1 Bacteroidia bacterium | reverse complement strand
TGCATCCACCCGTTTCACTGATGGTAATGAATTCGGATTTGGTGCCGAAATCGGCATCAGCACGCAGAAACTTCACGCACGGGGACCTATGGGACTTAAAGAACTTACCACGACTAAATATATTATTTACGGAAATGGCCAGGTGAGAGATTAAGCTCCCGAACATTTAATCATATCAATAAATTTGTCGAAGAGAAATTTAGTGTCAGTGGGGCCACCGGAAGCTTCGGGATGAAACTGAGTGGAAAAGAAAGGTTTGCTCACATGCCGCATACCTTCATTGGTCTTATCATTCAGGTTAATAAAATACGGCTCCCATCCTTCCTGCAGTGTTGAATTATCAATGGCATAACCATGATTCTGTGACGTTATATATGCCCTGTTTGAACGGACATCATGAACAGGCTGATTATGACTGCGGTGGCCATATTTTAATTTGTATGTGTCGGCACCGGATGCGAGTGCAATCAACTGATTCCCAAGGCATATTCCCATTATCGGGATATCCCTGTCAAGCGCTTTTTTCAGGTTCTCAATAGTAACTCTGCATTGCTTGGGGTTTCCGGGACCGTTTGTAATAAATAGTCCATCATATTTCTCACTATTAAAATCCCAGTCCCAGGGAACCCTTGTCACTGTTGTATCCCTCGCCAGGAGATCCCTGATAATATTATGTTTAACCCCGCAATCAATCAGGATAATCCTGTACTTACCATTGCCATAAATTTCCTTTTTGGTAATGCTTACCTGGGCAACCAGGTTTTCCCTGCCCGGATCATAAAACTCAATATCATTGTTATCAAAAATAATTTTGCCAAGCATGGTTCCCTTTTCCCTGAGTGTCTTGGTGAGATGTCTTGTGTCAATTCCGTAAATAGCAGGTATCTGATGTGATTTAAGCCAGTCTCCGAGACTCATAAAAGCATTCCAGTGACTGTATTCGGAAGAATAATCTGAAACAACCAGTCCTTTAATATGAAGATTGTCTGATTCAAAATGCTTCATGAGGTTTTGTTCTGAAAGGTTTTCAGGAACGCCATAGTTCCCTATCAGGGGGTAGGTCAGAACGAGTATTTGTCCTTTATAAGAAGGGTCCGTAAGGCTTTCAGGATAGCCTGTCATTGCAGTGTTAAACACGACCTCTCCGGAGACAGACTTTTCAAAACCGAATGAAAATCCGCTAAATTCAGTACCATCTTCAAGGATCAGCTTAATGTTGGATTTGAGATTCATTGATATCGGGAAATCATTTTGATGCGAGCAGTGAATTTATAATCTCCTCAGCCTGTTCGGGAGTAATCTTCTTGGCAAGGATTTTCTTATCACTGTCAAGGATGAATAAAGCGGGTGTAGTCACAATGTCATAAACTTTCTTGAATTCAAAATCATAAGGATTCCAGCAGTTAATCCAATCGTATAATCCATGTTCATTTACAAAATTGATCCATTTAACTTTCCCTTCTTCTCCCCCGAGAAGATTAACAGCAACTACTTTAACATTTTTATCTTTCAGGCGTTGATAAACCTGGTAAAGTTCGGGGGTGGCAGTTTTACAGTGGCCGCAATCCGCCTCCCAGAAAAACAGGATAATATAATCAGCCTTTACATCGTGGAGATTAAAAAAAGTCCCGAGATAAGGATTTTTCTTGAGTTCCTCATCCTCTGCAGCTGCAATGAAATGATCGCTGCTGAGATTTACCAGTTGGATATCCTGTGCAATCTGCCCAAGCAGGGTGGGCCTGGATTTTTCAACCCTGTCTTTCAGTTTATCGATAAATTCCTGGTCGCTCCAGGATGCTTCAGGTATATAATATTTTTCGGCAATATGGATATAAACTGCATCCATACCCATGATCTGGCTTTTCGCGTAATAATTGAATAATGTTATCAGCATGTATCTGAAAAGCTGGGGATCAGTTCTGGATTTTTCAATAAGCATATCGACCTCTTTGATCAGGGTATCGGGGATCTGGTAAATTACCTTCTCAATATATGTCATCAGTTTCTGTTCATAAAAGGGTGTTCGCAGAAGCCTGACATCAGACGGGTCAAAATTATCCCAATAATGATTTTTATAATACCGGTACTGAAATGTTGAATCGATAATGTTCCCTTTCTCATCCCTTGGGGGATCGGGGACATTAATTTCCTGCAGTGAACGAACAAATGTTCCTAAAAAATTTCCCTGGTTGTCAGCAATTATCTGGTTGATATGATCCATAACTTCTTCATTCAGCTGATCCAGCTGTTTTTTGAAACCTTCTGACTCCCCTGTATTTGAGGATGCTTTAATCCTATCCTGGATTTCCCGTGCTTTTACGGATTGTTGTTGCAGATATTGCTGATAGTTATAAAATGAAGTATTTTCATCTGAACCTTTGATAATAATATGATTTACAAAATCCAGTGTATCATTCTCAACATAAAATTCCTGATCATCGCTTATAAGAAGATCAAAGTAACTTTTATTTGGAAGGTATATTAAATACATTCCATGAGGAAGAGGTTCCCTGCCACTGAATATCCCGTTGCCCTGCTGATCCAGAATAGAAGTGTCTTTTGGTACAAAGGAAGCGTTAAACCTGTGTCCGAGAACAATTGTATCATTCGGAAAATCCTTAAGCCTGATCTGGATTTTGTAACTCTGAGAAAGCAGGTAAGAAAATGAAATTACCAGAAATGTAAACAGCAACAAATATCTTTTCATAAGTTACTTAAATTCATTCTGTTTGCCTGAATACAAACAATCATATAGTGTGCCAAAAATTATCAGAATCTGAAACTATGATTCCCGGCAGGCAAAGATAATCTTATTTAATTATAATTAATACCTTTGCTGGTCTCAGGCAATGACTTAATATAGAGTTATTTAAATATGATAAATTACGAAAAAGCACAGGAGATCATTAACAAGGAAATATCATCTCTTGTTTTTGACCGTAAACCTTCCGAATTATATGAACCGGTTCAATATATTTTATCCATTGGCGGAAAAAGGATCAGGCCGGCTATGGTATTAATGGCCTGCAGTCTTTTTTCCAGCCATGTTTCCCGTGCAGCCAGGTGCGCTCTTGCCATTGAGGTATTTCACAATTTTACCCTGATGCATGATGATATAATGGACAATTCATCGCTAAGACGAAACAAGCCCACAGTGCACGAAAAATGGAACAGAAATGTTGCCATCCTGTCGGGAGATGTCATGTCGATCCTTTCATACAGGTTTATCGGGGATTGTTCCCCTGAATTCCTTCCGGGTGTATTGGCACTTTTCACAGATACAGCGCTTAAGGTTTGTGAAGGCCAGCAGTACGATATGAATTTTGAAAGCATGAATAATATCAGTGTGGATGATTATATTAAAATGATCACACTTAAAACATCTGTACTTATTGCTGCCAGCCTCAAACTTGGCGCAATACTTGGAAGAGCTTTGCCTGCCGATTCAGATCTTTTGTACGAATTTGGTAAAAATACAGGTATTGCATTCCAGTTAAAAGACGACATACTTGATGTATATGGAGATACTAAAAAATTTGGAAAAAAAATTGGTACTGATATAGTTGCTAACAAAAAAACCTACCTGGTGATTAAAGCTCTGGAGATGGCTGATGAAAAATCCCGAAGTCAGCTGATCAGTCTGATTTCTTCAAATGATGCTGATAAAGAAGAAAAAATAGCCGAAGTCATCAGGATCTTTGACAAATTTGGGATTAAAGAAAAAGCCGAAGCCAAATCACTGGAATTTTACAATACCGGGCTTCAGGCGCTTAATCTAGTAAGCGTAAAAGACTCAAAGAAAAAAGCTCTGCGGGATTTAGCCCGGCACCTTATGGAGCGTGAACAATGATCGACTTTTATCTTTGCGGCTGAGGATTGGATTGCAAATATCTCTGGTAATATAGGGTAAACAATTCCTCAGCCTGTTGATTCATTTCCGTGTCTCCCACTTCACCCGTTATTTGAACATATTCCTGTGAGAGCTGAAGAGCGACTCTTAATTCGTAATCCAGGTTCTGTCTTAATTCCGCATCTAATGAGAAATAGTAAACCAGCTCTTCTGAGATAATGTCCAGATGCTCCCTGACAATTTTATTAGCTTTATCCTTCTCGCCGCAACTATAATATCCTGCAGCAATGGGTGGAACAAAAAGGTCATACGGAACTTTATTATTGGGTGCTAATTCCATTATCCGGTCGAGTACCTGAATTGCCGAATCCTTTTTATTCTCTTTTAGTAACTCTTCAGCCAGTCGGGTGAAGTTATTCCTGAGTTTGGTGACGGCAATTGTCCTGATATTATAAAAATCAAGATAAACATCAGGTTCTTCCATCCGGCCGTATTTGAATTTATTCATAAGGTTATCATAAAGGATATCCGTATCAATCCTTCCGTAAGTCAGGAAATTCCTCCCTGAGGTGCGTATAGGAACAAACCTGTATGCATAACCTTCGTTCTGGAAATAATCTTCAAGTTTGAGTGCTCCTTCAGCACCCCCTGAGACAAAATATATCGGTCTTTCCCATTCATTAGTACCAAGGATATCAAGTTGCATCATTTCGTTCTTTAACATCGAACTTCCACCTACACGGAAATCTATATGAGGCAGTATCAGATGTGCATCTTTTGGTTTAACTGTTCCGTTTCTGATGACTTTGGCTGAATCTACACTCAACCTGAAATTCTTTGTCGGAATGTAATCGAGAGTTAAATTAGGCTGTGGAGTAAATTTGGTTCTTGGATCATCATCTTTAATAAAATCAATAACCTGTTTGATTTCTACCGGGGTTTTGATCCTTTCTATAAGGTATATTGCATTATTTGTTCCATCCTTATACTTATCGTTTGGAAGGGATAAAGGTATCGGATCGGAATCATAAGCCTTCCTTTTCATCTGATCGATATACCATTCAGTGTTAAAAAGCATTAGATTAATTATTCTGACATCTGTGCGAATCCCTTCAACCTCCTGTGCATACCATAGAGGGAATGTATCATTATCACCATTGGTAAATATGATTGCATTGGGGGCGCATGAATTAAGGTAGTTATAGGCCAGGTCTCTTGCTGTATATCTTCCTGAACGGTTATGATCATCCCAGTTTTCTTTAGCCATAATTCCCGGAACAAGTATCAGGCAAGCCAGAAATACAACGACAGCACTTACCATCCCGGGTATTTTTTTCCTGAGGAAATCATAGAGTGACAGCAATCCAAGTCCGATCCATATTGCAAAGGCATAAAAAGATCCCACGTAAGAATAATCCCTTTCCCTTGGTTCAAGTGGTTTCTGATTCAGGTATATCACAATTGCAATTCCTGTCATCAGGAAAAGTATAACAACAACAGAGAAATCTTTTTTATGCCTGCTTGAATGATAGAATAATCCAACCAATCCAAGAAGAAGTGGAAGCATATAATATTTATTCCTGGCTGCATGGTTTTTATAATAAGCAGGTAATTTGTCCTGAGGGCCCAATCGGGCTTCATCAATAAAATTTATCCCGCTTATCCAGTTTCCATTGAGTACACCGCCATATCCCTGAATATCATTCTGCCTTCCCGCAAAATTCCACATAAAGTACCTCAGGTACATATGGCCAATCTGATATTTGAAGAAAAAGGCCAGGTTATTACCGAAAGATGGCTTTTCCAGAGTTTCAGCCTTACCGTCACGCGTTTCAACACGTATGGATTTCCCTTTAATTTTGACCCAGCTTTGATATGCCTGAACATGACTGGGATCATTACTGTACATTCTCGGGAAGAAAGTCAGAAACCTCTTATCATAAACATATTCCAGTTTTCTTTCAATGATCTTATATTTCCCGTCAATCTTCCTGTAGGTAGGTTTGGTTTCTTTTGTATCAATTATCGGGGCATTATAATAAGGCCCCTTAAAAATCGGACTTGTACCATACTGTTCACGGTTGAGATACGATAACAATTCTGAAATGGTTTCAGGGTTATTCATATCCATCGGAGGATTTGCAGCCGACCTGATCAGAATGAGTGCATAACATGAATAACCAATTATTATAACAGCAAATGAGACTAGTATTGTATTGAGAACCACTTTTTCCTTCCTGACGGTATAATAAATGCCATAGATTATCAATCCGAAAATCAGCAAAAGATAAAAAAGTACGCCTGAAAAATATGGCAATCCGAAACCGTTGACAAAAGCCAGTTCAAAATATAATGCCAGCTGGAAAAATCCTTTGATAACTCCGAAAAGTACTGCTGCGAGTATAACCACTGAAACCAGAAGGGCATAAAATATACCTCTGGGAGTAACTTCATATTTTTTGAAATAATAAACCAGTACAATTGCAGGTATAGCCAGAAGATTAAGCAGATGAACTCCGATGGATAATCCCATCAGGTATGCAATTAAAATAATCCATCGGTTTGCATTTTTTTCATCTGCAACATTTTCCCACTTGAGAATTGCCCAGAAAACGATTGCAGTAAAAAATGAGGAAGTAGCATAAACTTCACCTTCAACGGCTGAAAACCAGAAAGAATCAGAAAAAGCATATGCGAGAGCTCCTACGAGACCGCTGCCCAGGATGGCTATTAAGCCTGAAGTGGAGATTTCTCCACCTTTAGCAAGGATTTTCTTTGCCAGATGGGTAATTGTCCAGAACAGGAACATGATAGTCAATCCGCTTAATATCGCAGACATTGCATTGACCATTTTTGCCGCATGTGACGGATCACCGGCAAACAAAGTAAAAAATCGTGCCATCAGCATAAAAACAGGGGCCCCCGGAGGGTGAGAGACTTCCAGTTTATAAGAGGTGGCGATAAATTCTCCGCAATCCCAGAGGCTGGTAGTTGGCTCCAGGGTAAGAAAATATACAATAGTAGCAGCAACGAAAATTGCCCAGCCAAGTATATTATTCCATAAGGTAAATTTCTTCATTTGGTAATGTTTAGGCAGTATATAAATTTTGGATATACCCAAAATAATTCCTGGCGAATTTAATATTTTTATCTTAATGAATTCATTTTAGTCGTGATTCAAAGTTTTTAATGACCAGACTTAAAATCCATCTCAGAGCTCCTGGTAAAATAATTATCTTTGAAACTTTAACAAACAGGTTGTTGTTTTTGTCTTTAAAAAAAGTGTATAAAACAGCTGTCATAATCCTTTCCTGCATTTTAACTGTTTCATGTAATCAGTTGTTTGCACAATTTTACTCAGGTGGCGATGATCCGGCGAATATCAGATGGAACCAGATCCAATCAGATCATTTCAAAGTAATATACCCATCAGAATTCGTTTTAGAGGCAAGGCGCATGACCAGCTTACTTGAGTTTAATTATGAAAGAAATTCGGCCGGGTTGAACCATCGTCCCGGGAAATTCCCGGTTATACTTCATAATCATTCAGTCTACTCAAATGGTTTCGTGGCAGTTGCTCCCCGGAGAATGGAACTCGTGACAACCCCGGCATCGGATTCATATTCTCAGGATCATTTTGAACAGCTTGCCCTGCATGAATTCAGGCATGTGGTCCAGGTGGATAAGCTTGATCAGGGGTTGACACGGGCGATGAAATTTATCCTGGGGGAACAAGCCCAGGGCGCTGTAGCAGGCATGATGCCTTTCTGGTATCTGGAAGGGGATGCCGTTGATGCTGAAACCGTTCTCTCAAATTCAGGACGCGGCCGTCAGCCTTCATTTGAAAAAGGAATCAAGGCAATTTTACTTGAAAAGGATCATTTGTATTCATATGAGAAATCTTATTATGGTTCTTTCAAGGATTTTGTTCCGAATTATTATGCCTATGGATATCAGATGGTTGCCCATGCAAGGAACAAATTCGGAGATGATATCTGGACAAAAATGGTCGACTATACTGCAAGAAAGCCATTTACCCTCTATCCATTTTATTTTGGCCTGAAAAAATATACCGGCTTATCAAAAAGTAAATTATATAAGGAAACTGTTCAGACTTTAAAGGATCACTGGACTGAACAGGCTGAATCAAGGTTTTTGACTGATTGCAGGCAACTTAATAAAAGGGAAACGAAGGATTTCACCAGTTATCAATTCCCTGCTTATCTCAATGATGGCCTTGTATTTGCCCTGAAATCAGGAATGGATCAGATAGATAAGTTTATCGTGATTGACGAAGATGGAAAAGAAAAAACCATTTTTACCCCGGGCTTCATGGATCCGGCAAATATTTCAGTTTCGGGGGACCTTGTTGTATGGACTGAACTTAAAACTAATGAACGCTGGGATAATGAAAGTTATTCACTTGTCAAATCGTATAACCTTAAATCGGGAAAAGTAAAATTGATTTCAAGGCGCAGCCGTTATTTTGCTCCTGAAATTTCACGAGATGCTCAAAGGATTGTGGTTACAGAAGTCAGCCTGCTTAATGAGTATAGCCTTGTTATACTTAACCCGGCAAACGGAATGATTATAAAGAAGATACCATCGCCGGGGAATGAATTTCTTCAATATCCCGTCTGGGGAACAAGCGGAGATATGATTTTTGTTACTTCAATGGGGATGGAAGGAAAGAGTATTAAATCATATGATTTGACTACAGAAGATTGGAAAACAATTTTTGATCCTGTTTTTGATGATATTGCTGAACTGTCGGCCGGAGAAAAATACCTGTTGTTTCGTGGAACATTTTCAGGAATTGATAACATATATGCTCTTGATCTTGGGACCTTTGAATGTTTCAGAGTTACATCCTCAAATTTTGGGGCATACTATCCGCAGTTTTCTGCGAATGCTGACAAATTCTTATATAGCGATTACACTTCGCATGGATATAATCTTGTAGAAGCTCAATTTGACAAAATTATGTGGGAGCCCCTTAGTTCGGTGATCAGTCATACAGAACAGCTTTACAGGCCTGCAGAAAATGAAGAAGCTATTGTCAAAACCGCTAATTATAAACCAGTTGCTTATTATCCCGAAAAAAGGTATTCTAAAATTTCTCACCTGTTTAATGTGCATAGCTGGGCTCCCTTCTATTTTGATTATGAAGACCCGAATATTGAAAATCCCAGTATTTATCCGGGTATTACAATTCTTTCACAAAATCTTCTTAACACTGCCTATACAACTCTTGGATATGAATACAGGGATCACGATCACTTTATTCATGCCAGTTTTGTATACAGAGGTTTATATCCAATATTCAGAGTCAGTTATGATTTCGGAGGCTTTCCCTTTATTGCTGATCCTCCGGAAGAATATACCAGGCCTGAATGGGTTTTAACGAATATGAGCCTGAATTTCAAAACATATCTACCACTTAATTTTACGGCGGGTAAATATGTAAGAGGGTTGCAACCATCGGTAGAAAGCCGGTTTTCCAGGTCCTATCTCTGGGATGATGATCCTCCTGGCTACCGCACAGGACTAACCTTCCTGAATTACAGGTTTTATGCATATAATTATCTGAAGACTTCGAAAAGAGATATTCTGCCAAGGTGGGGACAGGTTGCAGATATAAATTATATTCATGCCCCTTTTAATACAAAGCAGGTTGGATCTGAGATTTCAGTTAATGGTACGTTGTATGTGCCTGGTTTGATGAGTCATCATACTCTCAGACTTGGTGCAGGATTTTTAAACCAGAAAACTGAGAAATATGTGCTTAATAACCTTATTTCAATGCCCAGGGGGTATGAATCACGCAATTCTGAAAAGTTCCTTAAACTTACAGCAGATTATGTATTTCCAATAATTTACCCCGATCTGAATATCTGGCATTTACTGTACATTAAAAGAATTAAAGCAGCAGTCTTTTATGATCACGGTATAGATTATAATGTACAGGTACCTTCAGGGGAGACTTATATCAGGAAAGATCTTAAATTCCGTTCATGCGGTTTTGAGCTTACATCTGATTTCCATCTGGCCCATATTTTATTCCCGTTCGAAATGGGGATACGGTTCAGTTATCCCCTGGACGACGCCAAACCTAAATTAGAGATTCTGTATTCTATTGATATAAGCGAATTCTAAGAAGGTTACAAGGTACAAGGTGCAAGGTACAGGGTGTTTATTTACCATGTACCATGTACCATGTACCATGTATCCTGTACCTGAGTTTATTCTTTTCCAGTGGAAAAATCCTGGCCGATTGTCAGATAACCTGGATATTCATAATCCTTACTCCCGACCTGAATCCATGGTTTTATTTTGATATTTACCCGCACCGGTCTGTTGCCATCATCAGCAAGATTAAGGCAGTAGTTAAGAAGTGTATTGACTGGTTCTTTCTTAAAAAGGTCAAGCACATCCGTTTCAACTTTCAGGGGAATAGTAGCAATTCCTCCCCCGGCAGGGATAACAACATGTTCTTCCATGGTACCTGCCGCAACCTGAGTATTATCAATAAAGGCTAAATATTCAAGCCTGTTAAGAGAAGCATTTTTCTGGTTCGGATTTTTTACGTCCACATTCAAAATAAAGGATAATGGTAATGTTCCAAGTAAAATACTCTTTGTTATTTTCCCTGTCTGATCAATGGAAAAATCTTTTACCGTAACAATTTTGTTTAAATCCACTCCGGCCAGAACGGGATTTTCAAGAGTTCCAACCCTGAATTCACATTCCCTAAGTGCAGCAAGTTCTTTCAGATATGAACAGGAATACTGGTACATCAAACAGCCTGAAACCAAAATTAT
>JBGPAO010000085.1:0-10747 GCA_041480755.1 Bacteroidia bacterium | reverse complement strand
CTGACAAAGCAATTTTAAAATAATTGAAATGCCATTTAATAAAAAACCGAAGAATAGACGTCCTGATAAACCAGCAGATAATAAGCGAACTAAAAATTCAGGACGGACCAAATATGCAGGCCATCCCAAAAGAGCAGACCATTCTAAAAATACCGGGTATCCTAAAAAATCAGGGTATCCTAAAAAGGCAGGGTATCCCAAAAAATCAGGAGATACCAAAAATCCAAGGTATACCAAAGAATCAGGGTATAGTAAAAGCGCAGGAAATACCAATGATGAAAGGCAGAGCAAAGTTCCGGGGCGGACTTCAGAAGTACGCCTGAACAAATATATAGCAAACGCAGGGATTTGTTCGAGAAGACAGGCCGACCTGTATATCCTTGCCGGGCTTGTTTCAGTCAATGGCCGTGTAATTGACAGACTTGGAACAAAAGTTCTTCCGGGCGACAAAGTCAGTTTTAACAAAAAGATCATCAGGGATGAAAAAAAGGTTTATATACTGATGAATAAACCTAAAGACTGCGTTACAACTGTAGAAGACCCGGGTGCTAAAATCACAGTAATGGATATTCTGGGCAGGAAATTCGCAGAAAGGATTTATCCTGTCGGACGCCTTGACCGTAATACAACCGGTGTACTGTTATTAACCAACGATGGAGAGCTTACCCAACGGCTGACACATCCCTCCTATAATAAGAAGAAAATTTACCATGTCTTCCTTGATAAAAACTTCGTGCATGGTGACCTTGTTAAGCTTGCGAAAGGGATAACGCTTGACGATGGATTTATCAGGCCTGATGAGGTTGACTATGCCGGTAATGCAGATAAATCACAGGTTGGAATTGAAATTCACAGCGGAAGAAACAGGATCGTCCGGAGAATATTTGAAGCTCTGGGCTACAGAATAGTCAAACTCGACCGTGTTTATTTTGCCGGCCTGACAAAAAAAGGACTCAATCGCGGACAATGGCGATTTCTGACAGATAGAGAAATAAAAATGCTGAAAACGAACGCCTACGAATAATCCGACATGAGATACCTGGTGATTTTTACCGGATTACTTCTGCATTTTCAGATAACCTTTTCCCAGGATTACATTATTGGAAGTATTATTGACTCCAGATCCGGGGAACCTCTTCCATTTGCAAATATTGTCTATAATTCAAGGGGATTCGGTACAGTTTCAAATATGGACGGCAAATTCAGGATTGCCATGACACCGGATGTTGAATTCCTGAAATTCAGTTATCTCGGGTACTATTCTCACCAAATGATAATTGATTCCTCCAGGTTAAGACGATACATGACTGTAAAGCTGGTTCCGAAATCATATGACCTCAGTGAAGTATCCGTATTCCCGGGTATAAATCCGGCCCACAGGATTATCAATAAAGCGATAGAGAACAGGGATCTTAACAATCCCGAAAAAATGAAATCCTTCTCTTATCGTGCCTACAATAAAATGTTTTTTACCATTCTGTATGATACTTTAACAGGATATCTGGAAACTGGGCGCCAGAAAACAGATTATCGAGAATCTGGTAATCAGAAAACAGATCAAACGGAAACTGGACAGTTGGAAACTGGTCTACCGGACACTTGCTACCCTGAAACAGGTCATCTGAAAGATGGTCAACCGGAAACTGGCTACCCGGAGGCAGGTTTAAGCGATACTACATTCCTGGCATCACCAGATAGTGCCTATGCTCAGGGAGATTCTTCGTTCTCTGATGCAATGGAGCTGGTTAAGAACCATTATTTGTTCCTGATGGAGTTTGTGAGTGAAAGAGAATTCCTCTTTCCTGATAAAAATAAGGAGGTTATCACTGCTTCCCGGGTCTCGGGATTAAAAGATCCTTCGGGCACCTTTCTTGCAACGCAGATCCAGTCATTTTCATTTTATAATGACCTGATCATGATATTGGATAAAAAATATATCAATCCTCTCAGCAAAGGAAGTACCGGAAGGTACCTTTTCATCATGGAGGACACTTTATTTACTGAACAGAATGACACTTTATTCATTATTTCATTCCGGCCCAAACGCGGAAAGAATTTTGACGGCCTGAAAGGCATATTGCATATTAATACAAATGGTTATGCAATTCAGGATGTTATAGCTGAAGCTGCCGGACAGGATGGTATGATCAGGATCAGGATAAGGCAAAAATATGACTGGATTGATAACCAGCAATGGTTCCCCGTAGAGCTTAATACGGATATTATAATTGCAACAGATCAGATGAAAGCTAATGGTGTGCCCGTCAGCCGGGCAGGTATAGGTAAAACATATCTCAGTGACATCAAAATCAATCCTGAAATTAAAAAAGGAAATTTCAGCCCGGTTGAGATGACGGTGGAAGATGATGCCCACATGAAAAGCGACGATTACTGGGCACAGTATCGTGTAGTCCCGTTATCCGAAAAAGACACAAATACATACAGAATTATTGACAGCATTGGTGAAGTCTCACAGCTTGACCGGAAAGTTGCTGTTTTTGAAACACTGGCATCCGGGTATATCCCATTTAAATTCCTGGACATCAATTACAGGAGCATAATCAACTATAATACTTATGAGGGATTCAGATTAGGACTCGAGGCCCGGACAAACCGGAAATTATCTGAATGGTTTAGTATCGGCGGCCATTTTAACTGGGGCACCCGTGACAGGGATTTTAAATACGGCGGCTATCTGAAAGTCTTTATCGATCCTGTTTCAGAAACATTTGTCCGTTACAGTTATAATAATGATGTTATGGAATCAGCGGGAATAAGGTTCCTGGATGATATCCCTGTGACATCATCTGAAAACTTCAGAGAATTCCTGATAAAAGATAAAGATATTGTCGAAGAACATGAAATCCTTATTGGTTCATCCCTGGTCAGGTATTTGCGCTTTAATATTTTCCTCAATCAAAGCATTAAACAGGTCACCACTTATTATCGTTTTCTTACTGATACTGAATCTCCTTCATCAAACATCTTCCGTTTTACTGAACTGGGTCTGCGCCTGAGGTTTGCCTGCAAAGAGAAATTTGTGGAAACTCCCCGCGGCAACCGTATATCTGTGGGGACAAACTGGCCGATACTGAATTTTAATGTTATCAGGGGAATGGACTGGTTCCGGGGTGAATATGAATATCTTAAGCTTGAAGCCAGAATATCAAAGACATTCATTACCAAAACATTTGGAAATACCCTGCTAACTCTGTCAGGCGGACTGACAGACAATAATATACCTTATCCAAATATTTATAACGGGCACGGGAGCTGGGGAACTTTTGTCCCTGAGGCTGAAAACACCTTTGCAACCATGAGAATGAATGAATTTGTTATGGACCATTTTGCTTTTGCATTTTTTCAGCAGGATTTTGGCAGCCTTTTATTCAAAAGAGGAAATTTCAGACCATCAATTGTTCTGGCTACACATGCAGGTTGGGGAGTTCTTTTGCATAATCCGGGCCATGAAAATATTGAATTAAAATCCATTGAAAAGGGTTATTATGAATCGGGAATTCTATTTAAAAACCTGCTCCGTCAATGGTTTATTGGTTATGGCCTCGGAGTTTTCTACAGGTACGGCCCCTATTCACTCAATAAAACTATTGATAACTTTGCATTTAAGTTTACTGTAAGTTTTAATATTTAGTTAATGCCGCATAGATCAGGTTTTGTAAACATCCTGGGAAGTCCGAATGTCGGGAAATCAACTTTAATGAATGCCCTTACAGGCATAAAATTGTCGATCATTACATCAAAAGTACAGACAACCCGCCACAGGATAATGGGAATAGTGAACGGCGAGGATTTTCAGATTATCTATACAGATACACCCGGAATATTTCGTCCTTCTTATAAACTGCAGGAACAGATGGTGAAATCGGCGTATTCTGCACTTGGAGATGCAGATATCATTCTCCTGGTAACTGATATTTATGAATCACCTGATCCTTCCCGGGAAATTATCAGAAAGCTTGGCAAAATAGAAAAACCTGTACTCCTTTTGATAAATAAAACGGACCTTGACAGCCAGGGGGCAGTTAACCGGTTGACCACAGCCTGGTCCGGCATTCTTCCAGGTGCTGAAATTATACCCGTTTCGGCCCTTAAGGGATATAACCTTGAAAAGCTGTTGGACAGGATTATCTCCCTGCTTCCCGAGTCTCCACCTTATTACCCAAAAGACGAAATAACTGACAAAAGTGAGCGATTTTTCGTCAGTGAGATAGTACGTGAAAAGATCCTGATAAATTACAGAAAAGAAGTGCCATATTCTGTTGAGGTTGAGATTGTTTCATTCAAGGAATCTGACGAGATTATCAGGATATCAGGAATAATTTATGTGATGAGGGATTCGCAGAAAGGAATAATAATAGGAAAGCAGGGACTGGCTATTAAAAAGACCGGGACAATGGCCCGTATGGATCTCGAAGATTTCTTTGGAAAAAAGGTGTTCATCGAGCTCCAGGTGAAAGTAAAAAAAGACTGGCGGAACGATCCCCGGATGCTCAGACAATTTGGCTATATTTGAAACTCTTTGCTATTTGTATCGTATTAATACATTGGAACTTACGCGATGGGAAACATTGTTGCAATAGTTGGGCGGCCGAATGTAGGTAAATCTACCCTGTTCAACAGGCTTACCGAAACAAAGGGGGCCATTGTGGATGAGATCAGCGGAGTCACAAGGGACCGGAATTACGGGAAATGTGATTGGAACGGACGTGAATTTTCGGTTGTTGATACAGGCGGTTATGTAGTGAAATCAGGGGATATATTTGAAGCTGAAATCAGGAAACAGGTAATGGAGGCCATAAAGGAGGCAGACCTGATCATTTTCATGGTTGATGTTGAAAGCGGGATTACCTTGATGGATCAAGAAATTGCAGAGATCCTCCGTAAAATAAAAAAACCTGTTTTCACTGTTGTGAATAAGGTGGATAATACCGCCCGTTATAATGATATCCATGAATTCCATAAACTTGGGCTCGGGCAAATTTACCCGGTTTCATCAATCAGCGGAAGCGGGACCGGTGATCTTCTTGATGAACTGGTTAAAGCGTTTACAAAGGGTGAAGAGGTGGAAGAGCCTGATATTCCGCGGTTTGCAATTGTCGGCCGGCCTAATGTGGGTAAATCAACCCTTTTAAATACACTAATGGGCGCTGAGAGAACAGTTGTTACACCAATTCCGGGAACAACAAGAGATTCAATCCTGACAAGATATACCAGGTTTAATCATGATTTTTTTCTTATCGATACCGCAGGCCTGAGAAAGAAGCAAAAGGTCCATGAGGATCTTGAATTCTATTCGGTTTTGAGGGCAATCCGGTCTATTGAATCTTCCGATGTCTGCCTTCTGATGCTTGACGCTACGCTTGGTATTGAAGCACAGGATATTAATATTTTCAGACTGATACTCAGAAATAGAAAGGGAGCAGTAGTTCTTGTAAATAAATGGGATCTTATTGAAAAAAATTCCCGGACAACAGAGGAATTTACCAGGGAAATAAAAGCAAAAACCGCACCTTTCCAGGACTATCCACTGATCTTTATTTCAGCTATTAATAAACAGAGGATTTTCAGGGTCCTGGAAGAAGCAGTTAACGTATACCATAATCGTTTAAAGAAAATCCCCACCAATCAGCTAAATAAGATAATGCTCCCGGTGATTGAAGGAAATCCGCCACCGGCTGTCAAAGGGAAATACATTAGGATCAAATACGTAACCCAGCTGCCAACCCATGCACCTTCATTTGCATTCTTTGCAAATTTGCCCCAGTATATAAACGATCCATATAAAAGATACATTGAGAACAAGCTGCGCGAAAATTTTGGCTTTACCGGAGCTCCTATTCAAATCTTCTTCAGAAAGAAGTAGAATCCTGAAACATGCAGATTATTGCTCATGAAAAACTGGCATCTTTATTGTCTTTTCGTAATAATATACCAATAGGGTTTTATAAGGAGCGAGAAATTATAACCGGAGTACTTTATTTCCCGGATTTTCGTTTTAAATTTGTATCCCCTGAATGTGAGAGTAAGCTATGAAAGTCAGTTTAAATTTAATCAGCATACCATTAATGGTCATTCTGCTGACAGGATGTCCTGAAATACAGACTCTGCCTGACACACCCAGGATAGAATTTGAGAGTTTTACCCTTTCGGAAAAAACAGATGATCTCGGAAATGAAATAATCCTTGGAGAGCTTGTTTTCCTGTTTGAGGATGGTGACGGTGATATAGGATTGCCGGCAAACGATTCCATAGCTCCCGATGACTCATCAGAATACAACCTGTTCCTTACGATGTTCAAAAAAATTGATATGGAATATGTAGAGGTCGGAAAGAATGAACTTGGAGCACCGCTTTTTTACCGCATACCATATATAGAACCACGGGAAGGACAGAACAAAACCCTCCAGGGAAATATAAAAATTGATTTTGAATACCTTACTCTTGACTATGATACTATACGGTATGATTTCTACATGTACGACAGGGCAAGAAACAAGAGTAATACTGAATCAACTACGGATATAAGTTTTACTGAGTGGAGAAACAAGAACTAGCATTTCAGGATCACAGTTCAATCCCCATAAACAGCACGTCATCGACCTGTTCAATATCTTCCTTCCAGAGCTCAAAATTATTCTTGATATAATTATATTGCTCATCCATGGGTTTTTCGTGTATGTCTCTAAGCATATTCTTCAGCCTTACCATCTTGAATTTTCTGCCCAGCGGTCCGCCAAACTGGTCAGGATATCCATCGGAGAACATATATATCTTATCTCCTTTTGACAGATTGAAATCCTGGCTGTCAAATTCTTTTTCCTCAACCTCATACTGTCCGCCAACGGAGCTACGGCTTCCTCTCACATAGATCTGCTCACCATCCTTATAAATGATCATAGGCCTCATTGCTGATGCCACTTTTAATGTATATTTTTTAAGATCAATTTCCGCAACGATAATATCCATCCCGTCATTTGACCTTTCTGCTTCTATATTCTGGTTCAGTGCAGACATTATCTCCTTATCCAGGGTCATTAAAAGTGTCGCAGGTGAATCAACATCTGACCTGCTGCATATATCCTTGATCAGAGTGGTTCCAATCATTGACATGAATGCTCCGGGCACTCCATGACCGGTTGAATCTGCACATACAATCAGAAACCTGGTAGAATCAAATTTTTCATACCAGTAAAAATCGCCGCTGACAATATCCCTTGGCTGGTAAAAGACAAATGAACCTGAGAAGTTTTCCTGAAGTTTGCTTATCGGAGGAAGAATGCTTGCCTGTATTCGCTGTGCATAATTTATACTATCCGTAATATCCTTATTCTTAATCTCTATTTCCTCCTTCTGCATTACAACCTCCTTTGTTCTTTCATCCAGCTTCCTCTGAAGCATCTCCTGGAACTGCTTTTGTTTTCTTTCCCTGAACTTTATAATGACATAGACTGAGAAAATCACTATCAGGACTGATAATGCAATGAACCACCAGGTTTTCCAGATGGGAAGTTTTATCTTCAGGCTGAACTGCAGGGGAGTTTCGCTGCAAACACCTTCACTGTTGCATGCTTTAAGCATAAAAGTATAGTCCCCATCCTCTATGCGGCTGTATTGAATAAAAGGAATCCCTGCAGGTGCTGACCAGTCATCATATCCGTCAAGCTTAAACTGATAGGTAACCTTTTCCGGAGATCTGAAGTTCAATCCAATAAAATCGACCCTCATTTTATAAATCCCGTAAGGCAATGCGATAGGTCTGGAGATATCATATTCTCTGTCATTTATAAGAACAGACGAAATATTAAGGAAGGGCGGTGTAATATTTTTTCTTTCTTCATTTGTATTGAATGTGATCAGTCCGTCGCTTGATCCCAGTAATATCACTCCTCCGTCTGTCACTGAAGCTGCATTCGGCTCGCAATCACCGTTTATACCATCATTAGTTCCATATGTCAGGATCTTTCCAGTTTCAGCATTTATTTTACTCATCCCCAGTCTGTGTCCGACCCAGATATTCCCTCTTCCATCGCTTGTAATACTGTAACATGATCCTGATTTTAAGCCATTATATGTTGAAAAGTGATCCAGAGAATCGATTTCCGGAATAAACTTGAAGACACCATCATTATCGGTTGCTGCCCATAGATAACCATTGTTGTCTTGTGTTATTGATATGAATTCCAGAGCGAAGCTGCCTGTGCCTGATATTTTATGTTCAGCAGTGCTGTTGATCGAATACAGTCCGTTTGTTCTTGTTGCTATCCATGCAATTCCCGCGGAATCTACAAAAATATCATTGATCTTGTTATGCGGTAGTCCTTCCGTTGTACTAAGATGACGCAGGTTTCCGGTATTTAGATCAATTTCAATAACACCATTGTTTGTCCCCGCCCATATCAGGTTTTCAAGTCCGGCAATTGAATTGATCATATTTTCAAGTGAGTTCCCGGCAGAATAATACTTGCTCGCAGATCTTGTATTCAGATTCATCCTGTAAAGACCAATGCTCGCTGTCCCGATCCATAAATTATTCCTGGCATCCCTGTAAAGTGATGTGATACCGTCATGTGGCAAACCATTTGAGGGACCATAGATTTCGGGATTTTTATCCGTACCAGGGAATATCCTCATGATCCTGCCTCCCCCTCCAATCCAGTAATCTTCGCCATCCGGCAAAACAGAATAAATATTTGATCCTAACTCCTCCTGGTATTTATAAAATACAAAAGCTTCATCAAACAAAGCCGCCAGGCCGTTTCCATATGTACCTATCCAGATATTTCCTTCCTTATCTTCGAAAACGTCCCTGGTATTCGCACTGCCCAATCCATTGGTTTCATTGTAATTGGTGAACCGGGTAACTGATCTGGAATCATCTGAAAGATCGATCTTATAAACGCCTTCTCCCCGGGTACTAAGCCATATATGACCTCTCGAGTCTTCTGTCAGCGCCAGGATTGAAGCAGTTTTGATAGAGGCAACTGATTCCGGCTTAAATATTTCTTCCGGCTCACCGTTTTTTCCTACTTTAAGACAAAAAAGCCCTTCGTCCTGGGTGCCTATAAGCCAGGTATCACTGTTACTTTTCTTTTTAATCGCATTGATTGCCGTGGATGGAATCTGACTGATTTTTGAAACCAGCCATGCAGTATCATTTTTAGCATCGAATTCATAAAGATGCAACCCGTCATACGCTCCGACAAGCAATTTTCCTCCGGAGGTAAAACATAATGAAGTCAATAATTTCCTTCTGAAAGGTTCAACGATCCATTTTACCTGAAGATCCTTTTTAACAACAATTATTCCCTGGTTCTGTGTGGCAAAAAGCAAATTGCCGTCAGTATCCTGAACTATATCATTAATTGTACTTGTAACCTTCCCCTGGGTATTAATGATAGTAAATACTGATCCATCATATTTTGTGATGCTTCCGTCATTATGCCCAAACCAGAGATTACCCTCCTGATCACGGTAAGTTTTCTTTACAAATGCAGGGGGCAATGAATCTGTAGTAATATCACCTGTAAAACTGAACCCATTGAACTTGCATAAACCTTCTCCTGTCCCAACCCACAGATATCCGTTTTTATCCTGGTTTATAGTATAAACAAATGGATAACAAATTCCTTCCTCAATACCATACTGATGAAATTCATATTTCTGACCTTTTAAAACAATTGAATTCCCCCAAAAGACAATGATGAACAGGAGAAAAAGGCCGGAAATACGGTTCATATTTATTTATATTGATCTGCTATTTAGATGCTTGTTTCTTGACACCAATATTGTATTTATATTGAGGCACTCCGCCGAGCGGGATGACAAAAAATGGTAATAATTCGTTGTACTGGTTCCGGACATTGATTACTACGTTATTATTCCTCACAGCCGGTGATTTACTTTTGATCAACTGCATATCAAGTGAGGTATTCTGTTCTCCTTCCAGAATCTGGAACTCATCCTCACCCCAGAGGTTATCACCGGAAACTTTACTGAGCTGTCCTTTCCTTGCAACAGATACAATCCTTATCAAACCATCATTATCCCAGTCAAAATTAGACTGCCGTACAGTCACCGTCCGGTCATCCACAAAAGGATAAATATGAGAAACCTCGGCGGGATTGTTGTGCATTCTGAAAGAATATTCATATGCGAAGGCATTTGCCCCTTCGACTGCTTTATTTGAATTTCGTTCAGTACTCAGGAACATCCTGTAAAGGTTTCCGTCATCACCAGCAATTCCTTCAATTATGATTTTAAATATCCTGCCTTTCCATTTATCTACCCATTCTCCTTCAGTTGGATTGAACGGGCCAAAAGTGTACCAGTCATTATCATATTTGCTATCCTGGCCAAATGTTTTAGATGACAACAAATCCCCGCTTTTGTAATTGCCTGTTGGTGTTGTTTCCTGGGCATCAAGCTCGGACTGGCATTTTTCTCCACCATAAATTTCAAAAGTCGTTTCTGTATCAAAAACCCCGTTTATCTCATCGTATTCACCTGTAATGTCCGGATCAAAAATCCTTATATAAACAGGATCATTATAATTTTCGGGGATCAGGAAAAAGAATATCTGACAAAAATCATCGTCACCCCAGGAAGGATCAGCTTTGTTGCCAAAAGTCATCAGAAATGGTATGTTTTCATCACCGGCCGGAACCGGCTGAGCAATAGAGATTCCCGTATATCCTGCCAGTAAAATAATTCCTATCAAAGCTCCAAT
>JBGPAO010000084.1:0-10762 GCA_041480755.1 Bacteroidia bacterium | reverse complement strand
TTCTTTACTATAATGTTATACTATACAATCCGGTTGAGGGAAATCCAAAGCAACTTTTCTGCGGAGAAGTAAATAAATAATGACTTCTCAATAATAACCGTTGTTGAGAAGGACCTGGAATTTAAATTTTTGAATAGTAAAATACTCAATATTATTAAATATTGAAATCAATAATCTTCTTGATTTTAATCATTATCACAGCCCGCGTATATCCGCAGAATGACTATATGTATACCAGTAAAATTAACCTTGTAAGCAAGTGGGAATTATCTTCAACTTTTGATGTATCCGGATTGACATTGGATCAGTACCCGCATTTTTTTACGATTTTTAGCGCGCGATGGGATACCATTGCACCAGAGGATGAAGGTTGGATTAATATTGACAGGAAAAGGGGAATTGCTGATGTATCCGCTTATGGAGCTTACGCACGTACATTCTTTATATGCGAAAATAATTTCAATTACAGGCTCAGGGTGGAATATTCAGAAGAGATAAGTATATTTTTAAACGGGAAATTCATATTATATAACGATATAAAGACTGATAATCCATCAGGATCATTTGAAATTGAAATAACTCCCGGAAGGGGATTAAATGAACTTTTTATTTTCATCATTAGCAGGTCCCCAGCCTGGAAGTACAGGATAATGTCCAGTCCGATATTAGAATCACTTCCTGCAGACCATTCTGCCTCTGAGATTAGCTGGGAAACTGATGCCAGTCTTCTTACACCTGAATCAGTTACTTATGATCCCGGTAATGACATGTATTATGTATCAAACTACGACTACATGTATTACACTAAAGGTTTTCCAACCGGATATATATCCAGGATAAGCCCTGACGGAAAAATAGTTGAACAGGAATGGATAAAGGGACTTTTTGCACCAACTGGAATAAACGTTAGCGGCAACAGGTTGTATATTGTAGTCAGAAATGGTGTAGTTGTTGTTGGCACTAAAAAAGGGAATTATATTACCCAATATGATATACCGGATGCTGTTTTCCTTAATGATATTACCTCCGACTCACTGGGCAGGATATATATCACCGATTCATCTGTCGATCCGGGCAAACCGGATATTTACATCCTGGAAAACAAAGAAATAAAACCATGGCTTCAGTCAGAGTCAGTTTCAAATGCAAATGGGATTTATGAATATCATGGGAAGCTGCTTATCGGGAACAATGGTGAAGGACTGTTCCAGGCTATTAATATTAAAGATAAAAGCATTGAGACCATCTGTAGTCTTGGCCCGGGAACAATTGATGGCATCAGGGTTGACAACCAAGGGAATTGGCTTGTTTCAGACTGGGAAGGCAAGATTTTCAGGATAAGCCGTTCAGGGCAGATTACAGAAATATTTGATTCGCGGCTTAAAGGTTATAATGCCGCTGATTTTGAGTATTCAGGGAATTCTAATACGCTTATTATTCCAACATTTTTAGGAAATAAGGTGGTGGCATTGAAATTAAACTATTAAAAAAAACAATATAGCTAATCCTTCGATATTTCAATAAAAATGGTTGACTTAAGCCTTTACTATAAAGGAAGAGTTGATTACTATTCAGGTAAGGTTAAAGAGATACAGAAGAAAATTAATCTTGTTTCCTCCCTTCGATTAGCAGCGTTTGTATTGGGCATTGCACTTGCCATTTATGTTTACAGGTTTAATCCGTGGTTTACACTGGTCACCATCGTTATTATGAGTACCTGTTTTCTTTTTCTCGTCCGGCAATCGGTCAGATTGAATGAAAACAAGAGTTTCTTCAATAATCTTATTAAGGTCAACAGCCAGGAATTAATGAGGTTTGAAGGGAAAATCCGGGAGTTTGATCCCGGGACAGAATTCCTTCGGAACGACCATCCTTATGCAGCTGACCTTGATATATTCGGCCAGGGCTCTGTTTTTCAAATCGTCAACAGGACATCCACATATCAGGGTAAAATAAGACTGGCAGAGTGGCTTTCATCCGGAGCTGATGAAAAGGAAATCCTGATGAGGCAGAATTGCATTGCTGAACTAAAGGAAAAGACGGAATGGAGGCATGAATTCCAGGCGCATGGCATGGATATTTCTGAAACTGGCGAGGAATTTGAGGAGATCAGAAACTGGCTGAACGAAAAATCATTATTCCTTAACAGTCCAATTTACAGGACTGCTGTATACGTATTTCCGACTGCAACATTAATATTGCTGATTTTATCATTTTTCCTGATCCCTCCGAATTTCTTCTTTTTCCTTGTAATTATCCAACTGGGAATAATAGGGATCAACCTGAGGAAGATAAACAGGCAGCATAATGTAATGACAAAGAAGTATCATCTTTTTTCCAAATACAGCAGGTTATTTGGACTGATTGAAGATGAAGCTTTCAGTTCAGAAAAAATTGAATTACTGAAAAATAAACTGATATCCGGGAATGAAAGGACCAGTGAAAATATCAGGTTGTTCGCACGGCTGATTGATAATTTTGACCGAAGATTGAATATGATTATGGGTGTTCTATTAAATGGTCTGTTTCTCTGGGATATACAATGCATAATAAGGCTCGAAAAGTGGCGGAATTTAAATAGTGAACACCTGCCGGAATGGCTGTATGTTTTAGCTGAATTTGATGCTTTACTGAGTTTTGGGGGATTCTGGTTTAATAATCCTGATTACACCAGGCCCGTTCTGAAGCAAGGGACATTTGTTTTCAAATCAGAAAGTATATCTCATCCTCTCATAAATAAAACCGAACGGATCGCCAATGACCTGAATATTGAGAAACCAGGCCATATTATTCTTATTACCGGGTCCAATATGGCAGGTAAAAGCACATTCCTGAGAAGTATCGGAGTAAACCTTATCCTTGGAATGGCAGGCGGACCTGTTTGCGCAAAGCATCTTGAATTCACGCCGACACCGATTTTCACCAGTATGAGAATCGGCGATTCCATCCTTGACGGAGAATCCACATTTTATGCTGAACTTAAACGACTGAAAAGAATAATTGACCATTTTGAAGCAGGCAGAAAAGCACTGGTAATATTAGATGAGATCTTTAAAGGGACAAACTCAAAAGATAAACATCTTGGTTCAGAGATACTTATTCGCCAGCTTATCAACTATGACGCAGATGTCCTGGTTGCCACGCATGATCTTGAGCTTTGCCGGCTGGAGAATGAATTGGCAGGCCATGTGTATAATTATTATTTTGAAGCATATATTGAAAACGGGCTTTTCAGGTTCGATTATATCCTGAGGAAAGGTATCTGTAAAACCATGAATGCAAAAGAATTGATGAAACAAATCGGCATCTCTGTTGACAGCAAATAGTAAGATAAAAATTAATAACTTAATTTTCAATATAAAACAGTTTAGCAATTTGACAATTTAGCAATTTAACAGTTTAGCAATTTGACAGTCTAATAATTTAACAATTTATATTATGAAATCACTTAAGATCCTGGCAGTATTCATCATTATGTCATTAGTTTATCTTCAAAGTTATTCCCAGGTTGACGCAAGAATGTTCAGGTTTCCTGATGTCTCTGCCACACACATCACTTTTACCTTTGCAGGTGATATATGGATCGTTGAAAAAGACGGAGGATTAGCACACAGACTAAGTTCTCCAAAAGGTGAAGAACAGTCTGCAAGATTTTCTCCGGATGGTTCCAGAATTGCATTTTCAGGCAACTATGACGGGAATCAGGATGTGTACATTATTAATACCCTGGGAGGAAACACCGAGAGGCTTACATACCATCCCGGCGGAGATGTGGTAATCGACTGGCATCCGGATGGAAAGAGGGTATTATTTTCATCCTCAAGGGAAAGCGGGACACAGAGATATTCTCAATTCTGGCTTTCATCACCTGGAAAGCCGATGCCGGAAAAACTTCCCGTACCGTACGGAGTGACCGGTTGTTTTTCGCCGGATGGAAAAATGTTTGCATATACTCCCTCATCCAGCGAGATGTCAACATGGAAAAGATACCGCGGCGGCAGTGCAGGAGATATATGGATATTTAATCTTGAAACAATGGATGCTGAAAATATAACAAACAATGATGCAGTGGATGGTTACCCGATGTGGCATGAAAATACCCTTTATTTTTTATCCAACCGTGGTGAGGAAAACAGGCAGAATTTATGGGCATATGACATAACAACCAAAGTTATGAGGCAGGTAACGCATTTTGAGGAATTTGATATCCATGCACCATCCGCAGGTCCGTCTGATATAGTTTTTAATGCCGGAAGCAGCCTGTATCTTTTTAATATAAAAACAGAAGCCGTTAAGGAAGTTAATATTGAAGCTGTAACTGATCTTTCCGAATTAAAACCACGGCTTATCAATGTAAGTGAGAATATTAAGAACGCATATCTTTCACCTGACGGGAAAAGAGTTGTATTTGAAGCGCGCGGAGAGATATTTAGTGTTCCTGCCGAATACGGTTATATACTTAATCTTACACAATCGGCAGGCAGCAGAGAGATTTTACCGGTATGGTCGCCGAATGGGAAAAGTATCGTTTACTGGAGTGATGCAAGTGGTGAATATGAATTGTATATCATGCCGGCTGACAGCGCAGGTAGTGCACAAAAACTCACAGATCTGGGCAGCGGATTCCGGTACAGGGCATCTTTTTCACCCGATAGCAGGAAAATTGCATTCATTGATGAGAAACAGGTTATTTCAATTCTTGACCTGGACAATAAAAAAATGATAAAAGTCGATAAATGTCCATGGATGTTTGACAATGGTTTGGCTAATCTTCAGTTAAGCTGGTCATCAGATAATAACTGGCTTGCTTATGAGAAGGAAATAGCCAATCACAATCTGGCAATTTTTTTGTATAACCTGAAAGAGAACAAGAGCTGGCAGGTAACTTCAGGGCATTACAGGGACAGGGACCCCGTATTCGATCCCGAAGGGAAATACCTTTATTTTTATACCGATCGTGCTTTTTCTCCGCTTGGGAGTGCCATTGATGAAACCTGGATATATACGAATATCACACGCATAGCCGCAGTATCCTTAAGAAATGATGTTCCTTCCATGCTTGCTCCGAGAAATGATAAGGCTGAAATTAAAGAAGAAGCGGCACCGGCAAAGGATGGGGATACCAAAAAGGAGGAAAAGAAAAAAGATAAGAATGGTCCCAAAGAAGATGATTCTACAAAACCAAAGATTGAGGAGCTGAAAATAGACATTGATAATTTTGAACGCCGACTGGTGGTTCTTCCTCCGGAAGCAGGGAATTATGATAAGCTTGGAGCAGTTGCAGGCCAGGTGATCTATATGAAATATCCGAGATCCGGATCTGCCGGGCAGAAAACAAACCTAATGTATTATGATCTGAAAGAACGCAAAGAAGAAACCATTATAGAGAACATCAGGGAATATGTCCTTACATCAGATGGTAAAAAAATACTTGTAAATCAGGATGGAAGCTATGGGATCATTGATCCTAAACCAGGTCAGCAGGTAAAAACAAAGCTCCGGACAAATGAAATGCAGATGGTCCTGGATCCGCGCGCTGAATGGAAACAGATCTTCAATGAGGTATGGCGCAAATACCGGGATTATTTCTATGATCCCAATATGCATGGCGTTGACTGGAAACAAATGCAAACACAGTATGGAAACCTGGTAAACAATGCTTATACACGGTTCGATTTGAATGCCATTATGAGAGATCTGATAGGTGAACTTAATTCTTCTCATGCGTATGTAGGCGGAGGTGATGAAGAACAGGCTCCATACGAAGGCACGGGTATGCTTGGCATCAACTGGTCACTGGAAAATGGCGCATGGAGAATCTGGAAAATTATCAAAGGGGCAACCTGGGACCAGGAATCCAGGTCTCCATTGGATCAGCCGGGAATCAATATAAAGGAAGGAAACTATATACTCGCTGTAAATGGAATCCCTCTTGACACTGATAAAGAACCTTACAGCGCCTTTCAGGGACTGGCCGGGAAAACGGTAGAGCTCCTGGTCAATGATAAGCCTCAGAAAGAGGGTGCAAAAGAGGTAATTATTGAAACGATGTATGATGAGTCTGCCCTCAGGAATCTGGAATGGATGGAACAGAACAGGATCAGGGTTGAAGAAGAATCCGATGGCAGGATAGGATATATTTACATGCCAAATACCGGCGGTTCAGGTCAGAATCAGCTGATACGCCAGTTTTATGCCCAGATTGATAAAGAAGGATTCATTATAGATGAACGTTTCAACAGCGGCGGAGATTTTCCCGACCGGTTTCTCTCACTTCTTGATCGCCAGGTTATTTTGTATTTAAACTTTAGAAATGGCCAGAATACTTCCCAGCCGCTTAAAGCAAATCAGGGACCAAAAGTAATGCTGATAAACGGCTGGAGCGGTTCCGGTGGCGATGCCCTCCCCTATGCATTTAAAAGTCTGGGGATTGGTCCGGTAATTGGCATGAAAACAATGGGAGCTCTGATTGGGCCCGCTTTTGGTTTTGGACTGATAGACGGTGGATTTCATACCGTACCCAGCGGCAGGATTTTTGGTACTGATGGACAATGGTTTGCAGAAGGCCACGGGGTGGATCCTGACATACTTATTGTGGATGATCCATCCCAGCTGGCAAAAGGCATTGATCCCCAGCTCGAACGAGGGATTCAGGAAGTATTAAAAATGCTTGAAAAGAATCCACCGGTCAAGGTTGGCCATCCGCCTTACGAAAGAAGATAGAGCGTGGGAAAGAGAGAGGGGGCGAGGGGGCGAGGGGGCGAGAAAGCGAAAGAGGGAAAGAGGGATGGAGGGAGGGAAAGGAATATTATGTACAATGTTTAGTAAAGATTCTTAATAAGTGAATTAGCCCGGTTAAATTGATGATATAGTTTAATGCGATTCACTGCTCACTGTTCACTGTTCACGACTCACGCTTCCCCGAAGACCGGCGGCTTGAAACCTGGATCTGAAGCGAGGATCGTCTTGCCGTTGACTGTATAAATGCCTTTAACCAGTACTCTCCAGGCACGCCTGCAGGATTCGGCTATCACCACCACAGCGCAGATCATAATAATTACAGACAGGGTAATATTGATATATCCGAGTACAACTTTACCAGGCGTCTGCAGCATCGGTACGAAGTTGTCGAAAATGTTACGCCATCCGGCATAAAGTGTTGTAACAGTCACAAATATCATCGGAATCAGGGTCACCCATACATAGCGGACCTTGCCGGCATTTATAACCGCAGTTGTTGCTACTGCAAGAGCCACGCCTGCAAGAAGCTGATTTGCCGTACCAAACATGGGCCATATTGAACTTATATTCCCTGTCCAGATAAAGTAACCCCAGCAGAAAACGACAATTCCTGTTGAAATAATTGTTCCCGGAATCCAATCGGTCCTTTCCATTGGTTTATAAATGCGGCCCAGATACTCCTGGAACAGGAAACGGGCAACCCTGGTTCCCGCATCTATTGTAGTCAGAATGAATAATGCCTCAAACATTATGGCAAAATGATACCAGTAGGACATAAGTCCCCGCATGCCAGGCAGACCTGAAAATATTTGTGCAAATCCAACCGCCAGGGAGACTGCGCCACCCGGCCTCCCCGCCACATTCTCCCCTACCTGTACAGAAAGATCAGCCAGATTAACCGGAGTCATGCCCATTGCAGCAAATTTTTCAGGAGACAGGTTTATTGCAAAGTAGTCAGCAGGGATCAATGTACAGGCAGCTACCAATGCAACAACGCTGATAACAGCTTCTACAAGCATGGCTCCATATCCGATCATTACCGTATCTGATTCTTTCGCTATCATTTTTGGTGTCGTTCCTGAACCTACCAGGGAATGAAATCCGGAGATGGCACCGCAGGCTATTGTTATGAAAAGAAAAGGAAATAATTTTCCAGGAATGATTGGGCCGTCACCATGTATAAATGGCGTAAAAGCCGGCATTCTGAGGTTAGGATGAACAATTAAAACTCCTACTACCAGAAGTAGTATGGTCCCGATCTTCAGATATGAGCTCAGGTAGTCGCGGGGTGCAAGGAGAAGCCAAACGGGCAGGACCGAAGCGATAAAACCATAAGCAGTAAGAGCTATTATAATTCCTTCACGTGAAAGTGTAAACCACGATCCCATGAAAGAATCAGGCACCCAGTGGCCGACAATCACAGCGGCAAATACACCAACAACTCCAATTATACTGGCCTCAGCAATTCTTTCCGGCCGGATACGGTACATCCACAGACCGACAAACACGGCAATCGGAATTGTCATTGCGATCGTAAAAGTGCCCCATGGACTGTCACGCAAAGCATTGACTACTGCCAGACCCAGACCCGCAAGTGCTATTACTATAATGATCAGGATAGCTATTGATGCAATTAATCCGGCCAGCGGGCTTACTTCGTGCCGGGCAATCTCTGAAAGTGATTTTCCTTTGCGGCGCACTGATGCAATAAGTATTGTAAAATCATGCACACCGCCTGCCAGAACTGATCCTAATAACATCCACAGCAAGCCTGGCGCATATCCAAATTGAGCAGCAAGCACCGGTCCTATCAGGGGCCCTGCCCCGGCAATAGCAGCGAAATGATGACCAAATAAAACCCACTTATTCATGGGAAGGTAATTCTGACCATCTTTCATTGTATGAGCCGGAGTAATCCGGCTGTCATTTATCATTGCAATTTTGGCAGCAATAAATGCACTGTAATAACGGTATGCAATTACCATCACCAGGATTGTGCCAAGTACAATTGGGACCGCATTCATCGATTTGATATATTATGTTCAGTCTTGCCCGGATTTTATTTCACGGTTTCCATAAAGGATTCCCTGCCGGGATAAATTTAAGGCGCGTTTATCCTGTAAGACGTATCCGCGAAGGATGAAACAATCAACAGAACAGCAAATACTGCTGCTTTTATAAGGAAAGATCCAATATTGTCTCTCCTTCAAATGTCTTATATCACGGATAATATGAAATTTAAGATTATAAATATAATAAAATAGTTTTCGGTTCTGGAGCCCCTGACTGTCAGTCAGGGGTTGACACCGATATTCATCGGAACAAGGTTTAAAGCTTACATTTTTCAAAGTTTAAATGAATTTTACTTAATTTGAAAAAATTCTTTAAAGTATTATGAAAAATAACAGAAAATTTTATTCAGGAATAGTATTGTCTGTCGTTGGCATAGCTGTTATCCTGGGGATATATTTTTTAATCAGGTTCTTTTTTTCTTCCACCAGTATCCCTGGTGAATTTAAGACAACTACAGTTGACCGGGGGCCGGTTGTTTTCTCCCAGGCTGCCAAAGGTGTTGTCGTACCGGGGAATGAAGTGGTTCTGCTGAGCCCGGCAAGCAGTGTAATTACCAGCATTACAAAACCGGCAGGAAGCCGTGTTAAAGCAGGGGAAATTATCCTGAAACTTGATCCAAGGATAATAGAAGATAATATTGAGTCGATGGAAGACCAGCTTGAAATAAAGCGGAACGATCTCCTGAAAAACAAACTTAATGCACGCAGTACTACCATAGACCTTGATTATAATGTTGAGGTTAAAAAGCTCCGGATCGTGTCTCTCAAATCTGAACTGGTTGACCAGCAGCAGCTGCTTGAGGTTGGCGGCATATCCCCTGCTCAATTTGAAAAAACAAAACAGGAGCTCAATCTTGCTGAAAAGGAACTTGACATGGTACTAGAAAAAAATTCTATACGTCTGCAGCAACTGGAGGCAGAAGAAGAAGGATTAAAGCTTCAGATCGAAGTCCAGGAAAAAGATCTTGAGGGGAAAAAAGAGACCCTGACAAAAATGAATGTAAAGGCAGCATCAGATGGTATTATCCTGGCAGTATACGGCAATGAAGGAGAAAAGGTCAATGCAGACCAGCTTCTGGTGCGTATGTCTGATCTTACTTCCTATAAAATTAACGGTTCTGTTGATGAAAACAGGGCTAACATAGTCAAGACCGGCGGAGTCGTTTATGCGATCATCGGTGAAGAAAAACTTGAAGGACGCATCGGAACTGTAAGACCGCTTGTGGAGAACAATACAGTACGTTTTGATGCTTTTCTTGAACAAAGCAATCATCCCAAATTAATCCCAAATATGAACATTGAATTGCAGGTGATTGTAAGCCAAAGAGATAGTGTTCTGCGGATGAAAAAAGAACTGGCAGTCGGACGAGGAAATAAACTGGACGTTTTTGTTGTGCAGAATGGAAAAGCAATGAGAAGAAAAATCACCACGGGCCTGGTCGGACTGGATTTTATTGAAATTATTTCAGGACTTGAAGAGGGAGATCAGCTGATTACAACGGATTTAGCCGCTTTACGCAGAAAGAAAGAGATTGAAATTCCAGAATAATACTTTTAAAAAATGATGAAAAAATTTTTTCATTCTCCCATCCTGACCACAACAGGTTTGCTTATCCTGTCTATTGGAGTTGCCCGGTCACAGGAAATTAAGCTTACATTAAGTCTCAGAAATGTCGTCGATCTGGCCATAACGCAATCAACTTCAATTAAATATGTTCAGAACCAGAATGTGAATTCTTACTGGAGATGGAAAAATTTCCAGACCAGGTTCAGGCCTCAGCTGACTCTGACAGGTGAGTTGCCCGATTATACTCACTCCACCACACCTGTAACTCAGCCGGACGGCAATATTGAGTTTAAACAGGTTTCAAATGCCCAGGCCTCTGCGCAGATTTCTTTGAGTCAATCTATCCCATTAACAGGGACATATGTTTATGCTGCATCATCCC
>JBGPAO010000083.1:0-10837 GCA_041480755.1 Bacteroidia bacterium | reverse complement strand
TCACCCTGCTCCCTGCTCCCTGCTATTTATTCTATCAAAAACCAACCCAATTATGATTCTGCAAAAAAACAGACATTTTGTCATTATGCAGGAATTCTTAAAAAAAATCCCGGAAACTGACAGTAAGTTATTCTGTGTCAGTATCCGGGAGTACCTTAATGCCTAAGTCAGACTTCAGCCGGCTTATGATTTATGTTTCAATAAATAATTCTCAATCTGCTCACGAAACATCTGTTTTGTTTCTTCAGGAGTCCTGGCGATCCCTGCTGTCATAACAGGTTTACCGTCAACAGGGCAGAAAAGAAATGCCGGAATGCTTTCAACTCCAAGAATAGCTGCAAGTTCTCCCTCTTTTTCAGTGTCCACTTTATAAACGTATATCTGGCCATGATATTCATCTGCCAGCTCCTCCAGAATGGGTGATGAAATACGGCAGGGTGCACACCAGTCAGCATAAAAATCAACGAGACATGGTTTATCTCCTTTGAAAACCCATGCATCCGGATTCAGCTCATAGTTCATTACTTTATGAAGAAAATCTTCCTTTGTCAGGTGAATTGTTCCTCTGTAATCATTGCTCATCTCAACATCCCTGGCTGTATTTATTTCAGTTTTATCATTATTCCTGGCAGTCGTTTTTCCGCCACATCCGTATACAGCCATCAATAGAACTCCCAATATCGGGAAAATCAGTCTTTTCATATTTGCAATCATTAAATTAAAAAATTATTAAGTGTTCGTCAAAAAAAATCTGACAGTATTATTACGAAGTTTTTTCCGATTTATTGTCCTTGCCTGTACCGCTGATCAGAAAATAAAAAAGTTTTGATTATATAAATAATTTATAATTAACATTTTTTTAATTGGGGAGAACACAAAAATGAATCATCTCATCTGTTAATTCTCAATTCCGAGATGATATTCCTGCAGGGATTTCACCTTGTATGCTCCATTCCTGCGTGCTTTTATCCCCCTGGTCGAAGAAAGTGCCGCTGAAGTGGTTGTTATATAAGGAATTTTATACTTGATTGCGTTTTTCCGTATATATGAATCATCGTATTCGCTGGTTTTCCCGGCAGGTGTGTTAATAATAAGATCTATTTCACCGTTTACGATTGCATCCGCAATATTCGGCCTTCCTTCATGCACCTTCCTGATATATTCACATGCAATCCCATGTTCCTCCAGAAAAACTTTTGTACCTCCTGTTGCAAGTATTTTAAATTTCATATCCATAAAATTCTTTGCAAATTCAAGGATCTTCTGTTTGTCCCTGTCAGCAATAGTTATCAATACTGTCCCTTCTATAGGTAAACTTGTCTGGGTTGCTTCCTGTGATTTGAAAAATGCCAGCCCGTAACTATCTGCCAGTCCAAGAACTTCACCTGTTGACCGCATTTCCGGACCTAAAACCGGATCTACACCTGGAAACATATTAAACGGGAAAACCGCCTCTTTGACACCGAAGTGAGGGAATTTTTTTTCTCTCAGGTTAAAATCAGCAAGCTTTTTTCCTAATAATAACCTGGTAGCTATTTTTGCCATTGGTGTATTGCATACCTTGGAAACAAGCGGGACCGTGCGTGATGCTCTTGGATTAGCTTCAAGTATGTACACAACACCCTCATAGATAGCAAATTGCATATTCATCAGTCCGATCACGTTCAATTCAATTGCAATTCGTTTTGTGTAGTCTTTTATAAGTTCCTGTTGTTCTTTGGTGATGATAACCGGCGGGATTACACATGCCGAATCTCCTGAATGGATACCGGCATATTCAATATGCTGCATGACCGCAGGGACATACACATCTTTACCATCGGACAGGGCGTCAGCTTCTGTTTCAATTGCATCTTCAAGGAAATAGTCAATCAGAAGCGGTCTGTCCGGAGAAACGCCAACTGCCTCAATAACATATTGTTCAAGCATTTCTTCATCCATTATGATTTTCATGGCCCTGCCGCCCAATACATAGGAAGGCCTAACCATTAGAGGATAGCCAATTTCTTCAGCTATTTTAAGAGCCTGGTCAAGTGTACTTGCCATACCTGATTTTGGCTGGGGAATGCCCAGCTTAGTTATTACATGCCTGAAACGGTCACGGTCTTCTGCCAGGTCAATTGCCTCCGGAGAGGTACCAAGGATTCTGACACCCGCATCTGCGAGTTCGGCTGCAATATTAAGGGGTGTCTGGCCGCCAAACTGAACAATCACACCTTCAGGTTTTTCTTTAAAGTTTATGCTCAGAACATCTTCAACCGTGAGAGGTTCAAAATACAGTTTATCAGATGTGTCATAATCAGTTGAAACAGTTTCAGGATTGCAGTTAACCATTATCGATTCATACCCTGCCTCCCTTATTGCAAAAGCCGCATGCACACAACAATAGTCAAACTCTATCCCCTGACCTATCCTGTTTGGACCGCCACCAAGTACCATTATTTTTTTCCTGTTGCTAACCTGTACCTCATCGGTACCATTATAAGTTGAATAATAATAAGATGCATTTTCCACACCACTGACAGGAACTGACTGGTACGAATGTTTGATTCCAAGTGAAAGCCTCCTTTCCCTGATACTTTTTTCAGGAACATGCAAAAGCTGGGAAAGATATTTATCTGCAAAACCATCTTTCTTTGCCTGTTCAAGGATTTTATCAGGCAGTTCACTCCAGTTATATTTAAGAATGATTTCCTCCAGTTCAACAAGCTCTTTCATCTGCGATATGAACCAGGGTTTTATAAAAGTCCTACTATAAAGGTCCCCAACTTTTGCTCCTTTTCGCAATGCTTCATAAATTATAAACTGCCGCTCGCTTGATGGTTGTGTGAGGAGGATCATCAGCTCATCCAGTGATTTCTTGTTATAATCTTTTGCAAATCCCAATCCATAGCGTCCTGTCTCCAGGGAGCGGATCGATTTCTGCAGGGCCTCTTTATAAGTCTTTCCAATGCTCATTACCTCACCTACTGCCTGCATCTGTGTTCCCAGTTTATCTCTCAGGTTATCAAATTTCTCAAATGCCCACCTTGCAAATTTGACAACCACGTAGTCACCTGACGGAGTATACTTTTCAAGTGTTCCGTCACGCCAGTATGGTATCTCATCAAGTGTAAGTCCACCTGCAAGAAGCGATGAAACAAATGCAATCGGGAATCCTGTTGCCTTTGATGCAAGGGCAGAGGAACGTGATGTACGGGGATTTATTTCTATCACCACCACTCTTCCGGTAACCGGATCATGGGCAAACTGGACATTGGTGCCACCGATAACTTCGATGGCTTCGACAATTTTGTATGAATACTTCTGCAATATTTTCTGAAGTTCCGGATCAATAGTCAGCATAGGAGCAGTGCAGAATGAATCGCCTGTATGAACTCCCATGGCATCGACATTTTCAATAAAGCATACAGTGATCATCTGGTTCTTTGCATCCCTGACCACCTCAAGTTCAAGTTCCTCCCATCCAAGTACCGATTCCTCAACGAGTACCTGGTTCACCATGCTTGCCGACAATCCCCTGCTTGCAATAGTTCTTAATTCTTCAATGTTGTAAACAATTCCGCCGCCGGTGCCACCCAGCGTATATGCGGGTCTTATTATAACAGGATACCCCAGTTCTGCAGCTACTTTTTCAGCATCTTCAACCGTATTCACCGCCTTGCTTTTTGGCATATCAATTCCAAGCCTGATCATGGTTTCTTTAAATGCGGTGCGGTTTTCCCCCCGTTCAATAGCATCAACATTGACACCAATTACTTTAACACCATATTTATCCAGGATACCTTTTTTAGCAAGCAAAGAAGACAGGTTCAAACCGGTTTGCCCGCCCAGGTTTGGAAGTAAGGCATCAGGTCTTTCTTTTTTAATTATTTCCGTTAAAGCATATTCATTTAAAGGTTCAATATAGGTTACATCTGCCATATCCGGATCTGTCATGATGGTGGCAGGATTGGAATTGACCAGTATAATCTTGTAACCCAGTGAACGCAATGCCTTGCACGCCTGTGTTCCGGAATAATCAAACTCGCACGCCTGCCCGATGATAATCGGCCCGGAGCCAATGATCAGGACTTTTTCAATATCTTTTCGTTTCGCCATAGTGATTTTTTCAGCCTGTTCAATGTTAATTATTTTATCGCAATGTTATACAGTCAAAGGCAGTATTAATTTTTCATCACGTTTTTAACAGGGAGGGGGACCAGGGCCTGTATTAAATTTTATACCGGGATATGCATCGGATTTAGTTTTTATTTAATTTTATTATAAAATGGAGTATCCCGAAAATCCTTTCAGATGAAAAACAGAGTAGGGAGCGGAAGCCGAAAAGCTTATGAGTAGGCAACCAATAAACCTTCCACCATGTTAAAAAAAATTTTTATTTTTGTTTCTCTTGCAGCCACATTTGTGCTTACTTCCTGTATAGGACCGCAAATGGTTGGCAGAAATACAATCAATACTGTATATTGGCCTGAACTTATGCTGGACAGGACTGAATACGTAGTGCTGGAAAGGGTTACAGCAACTGCAACTGTCACTTATGATGCTACATTCAGAAGAAAACCTAAAATTATTGGTGAAAATGATGAATTTGTGATTACAGTCAAACCTTATGGTCCGGTTATCACGGATGGCGTATGTAAATTCGGGTATCTTCAGGCAGATATAGGAGTAACAACAGAAGTTAAAAAAGGATTATTTAAAAAACAAGGCGTTGTCTCTTATGTACCCTCTGACCCTGAAATTGTTGCCAGGCGACTTGCTGTGTACCGGCTGATCAATGAAGCAAAAGCCATCGGAGCAGATGCACTTATCGAACCCATTATTTCTTCAGATGTGGCATCGACCAGAAGAAAAATAAATGTAATCAAGACAACTGTTTCCGCAAAGGCAGTTGCTATTAAGACAGATGAAGAAAAATAGTATATCTGTATTTTGACCTGGGGCCTAAAAGTGCAATTTCGGATTAATTTGCAGTTGTCAAACGCGCATTATGTCAAAAATATATGCTATACTGACGGTATTCTTCTTAACTGCTAACATTTTTGGTCTTTTTTCGCAGGCAGATAAAGGAGAGGTCCGCCTTGCACTGACAGGTGATATAACGGCAAATCAATATGCCAGTTTTAAACCAGCCGTTCAGCTGAATGTCAGATCAACTTTAAGGAATGCCGATAATCTAATGAACCGGTATGACCCAAATCCGGTTTTCTCCCCTGTATTAACTCCTGATCCTGATATTGAAACTTTTACCAGTACCAGTATTAAAAATTATCTTGAACAAACAGGTTTTACGATTAATGCCAGTTCAACCAGTCCTGTCCTTAACGTTCTGGTACAACAATATGAAATAAACTTCCTGTCCGGTAATGGATGGACCGGTACTGTAAAAATGACCTTCGGATTAGTGGGTTCAGGACAATATGCATTGTATAGTTACACTTCCCGCGGATTTTACAAAATGCAAGGGGATCCTAAAAACTTCAAAGAAGCTGCAGAAGCTATTAACAGAGCATTCTTTGATTGTCTGAGTAAGGTCGACTGGAGTACAGTAGCGGGGCTTTCGAAAAAAACAGGAACGGAAACGGCTTCAGATAACAAAACAATTGCAGATGCGAATATCCCTGGAAACGATACACAGCAGGAACAGGATATTCCTGTTGACAGCCGTTCTGACATTGATGTAGATATCCCTATGTCCTATGAGGAAAACAAGAATACATTTGCTGTCATTATCGGGAATGAAAATTATGTTAATGAGATACAGGTCAAATATGCAAAGAACGATGCGAAAACTTTTTATGAGTATGTTATCAAAACTTTGGGAGTCCCTGAAGGTAATGTGCATTATGCTGAAAATGCGACTTTTGGCAAAATGCTGGGAGAGATTGACTGGATCAATAATGTTGCCAGGGTATATGAGGGTATGGCAAAACTGATTTTTTATTATGCCGGTCATGGTATGCCGGATGAAAGCAGCAGGAGTGCTTATTTGCTTCCTGTTGACGGAGAGGCATCGAATATCCGGACAGCAATAAAGGTGGAAGATCTGTATGCAGCATTATCAGAATACCCGGTTTTACAGGCAACTGTTTTTCTTGATGCATGTTTTAGCGGAGGAGCACGTGACGGGACGCTTACTTCAGGAAGAGGAGTTAAAATTGAACCAAAAATAAGTGAGCCCCCCGGGAACCTCGTGGTTTTTTCAGCAGCCTCCGGTGATGAAACAGCACACCCTTATGAAGAAAAACAGCATGGCTTGTTTTCCTATTACCTGATGAAAAAACTTAAGGAAACAAAGGGCGAGGTGACATATGAAGAGCTGGATAAATATTTAACTACAAAAGTCAGCCAGCAATCAGTCGTTGCCGGAAAGGAACAAAATCCAACTATCAAGGCGGGCAGTTCTGTGCAGGCAACCTGCGGGAGCTGGAAGTTGAAATAATCAGATTGATCAGATAGTTTATTTATTAAATCTTTCTGATTCCAGTTCAGGCCATTTCAGGTCCAGGCTTTTCATTGTTTTCAGAACTATATCTGCAACAAAATAAAGCTTTTGCCAGTTTGTATCAGCCGGGACAATGTGCCACGGTATTTCATTACATTTATTAACAATTTTCTCATAGACATCCAGATATTCGTCAAATTTCTCGCGCGTATCCCAATCACTGTCTTTATGCTTCCAGTGTTTTTCCTCTGTCTCAATTCGTTCCATCAGCCTTTCCTCCTGTGTCTTTTTTGAAACATTCAAAAAGAACTTGAGGATTTTGGTATCATTATGTTCTATGATTCTTTCAAATTCATTGATCAGCTGATATCGTTCTTCAATAATATTCTCCGGAATAAATTTTTCTACCGTGGGGACCAGGATATCTTCATAATGTGAACGGATATAAACCTGTATTTCTCCTTTAGCCGGAGTAACATTATGCACACGCCATAAAAAATCATGTGCATATTCCGTTTCATTAGGTTTCTTAAAACTATAAACCTTCAATCCAATTGGATTGCAATGTTTAAGTAACCCTTTAGTCAGTCCGTCTTTACCTGCTGCATCAATACCCTGGAGAACTATCAATAAACTGTACTTTTTCTGAGCATACATTTGATATTGCAGCTCACCGATTTTCTTCAAAATTTTCTCCGTCTTATTTTTTATTTCTTTTTTATCCCATGATTTATTAAATGTCTGGAAATCGCGAATTTTTATTTTCATATGATAATATTTTCGAATTCAAGATCCCAAATTAAAGAAAAATATTAATGCATCAAGGGTTAGCTCAGATTTCAAACAAGTAATTATCCATTTTCTCTTATAAATTTTGCAGGTTTTATACTATTTCAGATAAGTTAAATTTTTAACTTTGGTTAAAATAAAATGACTTTTTTTATTAACTAAATTTAAATAAATTATGCGCTGGGAAGGCAGACGAGTAAGCAGCAATGTTGAGGACCGCAGGGGTATAAGTACCCGCGGTATTGCAACAGGCGGCGGCATAGGGGTTATTGGTTTTGTTGTCATATACCTTATTGTCCGTCTGTTAGGTGGCGATCCGACACAGGTACTGGAACAAATCCAGCCGGGTGGCACTGAACAGTCAGCTACTACTTATGAATCAACAGCTGAAGAAGATGCGATGGCTCAATTCGTTTCGGTAGTATTAGCCGATACTGAAGACGTATGGAACAAGCTTTTCACCGAATCCGGTTCTTCATACAGGGAGCCTTCACTGGTACTTTTCAGGGACCAGGTTCAATCATCATGCGGATATGCCTCGGGTGCCAGCGGACCTTTTTACTGTTCTGAGGATGAAAAGGTTTATATCGATCTGGCTTTTTGTGATGATTTAGTGAATAAGCTCGGTGCTTATGGCGATTTTGCCGTGGCATATGTAATTGCACATGAAGTCGGTCATCATGTACAGAATCTTGTTGGGACACTTGACAAGGTAAATCAGGAGCGGGCAAAGCTCAGCGAAAGAAGAGCAAACCAGATAACTGTCAGTCTTGAATTACAGGCCGATTTTCTTGCCGGGATGTGGGCACATCATGCCCAGGAAATGCTGAATATTCTTGAGACAGGTGATATTGAGGAAGCACTCAATGCTGCTGCAGCTGTCGGAGATGATGCCATCCAGATGAAATACCAGGGACGGGTAGTTCCTGATTCATTTACCCATGGCACATCAGAACAGCGCAGGGAATGGTTCCGCAAGGGATGGGAGACTGGAGATTATTCACAGGGCGATACTTTTAATTAATTACCCTCATGCAGATCTGGTCAGCTGAAATAAAAGAACTTGAATCATTATACACTTCCTTAAAAGGACGGTTTCCTGAATTGGAGAAGGAATTAGAACAACTAATCAAGTTTGATGATGCAAATGTTATCTTGATTTATTCAAGAAGATGCCTGGAAGTTATCATTTCCGATCTGTGCATAAACGAATTAAAAAGACCACGGAAAACTGAGCCCCTGAAAGGTATCATTGACAAATTAGGCCATGAAGAAAAGGTCCCTTCTCATATAATCGCATCAATGGAAGGACTGAATAGTCTTTCTACATTTGGTGCACATCCTAAAGATTTTGATCCTGAACAGGTAAAACCGGTTCTTAGTAACCTCGCAATAATTATTAAATGGTATCTGAAATACAAGGCTGAAAAAATTGAGACTGTAAGAAAAGAAAAGGTTACAGAATATCCGGATGAAAGACCGGCAGATATTAAAGAACCTGGTCCTGTCCACAAATCCAGAAAGAATCCATTTATAATTGTCTCGGGGATTCTGATTATTGCTATCATTTTATATATCGTTATTGATCAGTTCAACCTTTTCCGGAAAGATAAATTTGAAAATATAAAGGATCCGGAGGGAAAAATTTCCATTGCTGTGATCCCTTTTTAAAACCTTACAGGTGATACCACACTCGACTTTTTCCAGAGAGGGATCTCATCGCTAATTATTAATGGGCTCGGTAATTCATCCGAACTGGCTGTATGTGATGATCAAACTATGTTTGAAGTAATGGAAAGCATGAACCAGGTTTATACTGCCGGAATTTCACCATCCATAGCCAAAGAAGTAGCCAAAAAAGTGAAAGCTGAGACTTATATATCCGGCAGTTTGCAGGGGAGAGAAGATACCTATTGGATACTGGTAAATTTAGTCAATACCGAGAGCGGAAAAATTATCTGGACAGATAAAGTTGAAGGCGACCTGAAATCCTCCGGTTACCTGGTTCTGGCAGACTCATTATGTAATGAAATAAAAAACTATCTTGAAATAAAAGCACTTGAAAACGTTGCGGATTATGACTTCAGGGAAGCATATCCAAATTCAGCCGAAGCATACAGGTATTTTATTGAGGGTACGAATTTAATATTAACCCAGAATTACGAGTCTGGCATAAAATGGTTAAAAGAAGCATTGAAAATTGATTCAACTTTTACCTTTGCTTCTTTTTATTTAGCGTATGCATATAACTATAATCAGGAATTTGAACAAGCTTTGTTATGGACAAAAAAAACATATCTGCATAAAGACAGAGTTCCCTCAAAATATCAACTCTGGATAGAACTCTGGTATGCATGTTATATTAGTAAAAATTTACAGGATATTATCCGATATTGTGATCTGGTTGCAGAATCCGGGATAAATACTCGGTTATTCTGGTCCGATATAGGAGTTACCTACGTTGATTTTTTAAGACAATATGAAAAGGCTATTGCAGCGTTTGAGAAGGTAATGGAAATCAACCTGGAAAGAGGCAATGACTGGAAAGTAGATTTTTTCTACGATCGCTTTCTCTGGGCCCTGCATGAAGTTGGAAATCATGAAAGGGAAAAAGAAATATCAGATATTGGACTGAGTGTTTTTCCGAACAGTAACTATATTCTTTATCGTATGGCTGTGTGTGCTTTATCTCATGGTAAAACAGCAGAAGCGGATGAAATTCTTGTAAAATACAGAGCCAAGCATAAAGAATTAGGCACTGATGAATCCTTGTTAGAGGTGTATTTAGGTAATTTGTATGAGGAAGCAAATATCCTGGATGAGGCTGAAAAGCATTTCAGAAAGTTGTATGAACAAAATCCACAAAGACCTGGCCGGAAATATCAATTAGCCCGGTTTCTTATTAATAATGACATAAATATTGATGAAGGAATGGAGTTGATTAACAAAGCGTTGGAAGCCTTACCCGAAGAGGAATTATATTTACAAGTAAAAGGGTGGGGCTGTTATAAACAGGGAAAATATGAAGAAGCTGTACAACTTCTTAGCAAAGCAAGCGAACAAGACTTATATTTTGTTATTGATCGTTACAACCAGCTTCAGGAAGCCAAAAAAGCACTTGCTAATCAAAACAAATGACACTCTGGGCAACTGAAATAAAAGAACTTGAATTACTATACACCTCAATAAAAGGTCGATTTCCTGAATTGGAGAAGGAATTGGAGCGGTTGGTAAAAGCAGATGATGAGAATATGGTTCTGCTCTATTCAAGACGATGCCTTGAGGTCATTATAACTGAACTGTGCGAATGTGAACTAAAAAGACCTCGTGGAACAGAGCCACTTAAAGGTATCATTGATAAATTAAGCCATGAAAAAAAGGTTCCTTCCAATATTATTGCTTCAATGGAAGGTTTGAACACTCTATCAACCTTTGGTACTCATCCAAAAGATTTTGATCTGGAACAGGTACGCCCAATATTATTAAATCTGGCAACCATTATTAAATGGTACGTAAAATATAAGGATACACAGATCATTAGTCAGGCAAAGCCAGAAGAGATAAAGTATGAAAGTAAAGAATCAGTGGATACAAGGAAAG
>JBGPAO010000082.1:0-10912 GCA_041480755.1 Bacteroidia bacterium | reverse complement strand
ATCCCCGCTTGTAAGATTAGGCTCGGTCCAGTAAATCTCATGGCCGACAAATACACCCATTTCCATTCCAAGTTTTGCCATTTTACCTGCAATTTTTTCCTGTGTTGCAACATCACGGCCTTTCATTCCATTATCCTCCATGGCACTGAAACCTGCATCAGCCATAAACTGGATCTGATCCAGCAGGTCATTACCTGCATTATTTTCAAACATACCCAAATGAGGGGCATATTTCAGTTTGAAGTTATGTTTCTCGAATGGCAGGGATGAACCCTGTTCATTTGGCCTGCCCATTGCCAGGCCTGACGGGCCAGCCAGCAATGCAGCAGCAGCTGCGACGCCGCTGCTTTTCATGAAAATTCTTCTGTTCATATCGGGAAAGGTGTTGTTTTGTTAATGATGTCTAAAATTAATGATTCCCTGGATTTGAACATCATAAACGAGGAGGAATTTAGGAATCCCCCGGTTGGACAACCAGGGGTTGCAGAATCCACGGCTGTAATACCCTCCCGGTTGGACAACCGTGGGTTCCTACTCATAATCTTGCCTGAATACAATCCGGATCATTGTTTCCGCTTCAATGACTTCGCCGTCACGTTTTGCTGGATACCAGTCAGGCCCGGAAACCAGCAAACGGATCGCTTCGTCAGAAAATGATCTGCCCGGGCTTTTCAGCACAGAGATATTTTTTGGACGGCCATTTTCAGCTACAATAAAATTAAGAACAACCACAGCGCGAATATCAGTTGTATCAAAAGAAGGATACTGGAGGTTTTCTTTTATGTATTCTTTATATTTTCTTGTCCCAATAACGGGTGAAGGCAATTGCCAGTCAGGGCTGTCGTCCATTTCTATGGTTGATATTGCACCGGTGATGTTTGATTTTTTCTGAACGCCATACCCAATAACGACCACTTCATCGAGAGTTGTTTCAGCAGGATCGAGGGTTATCCTGACCTCTTCCACAGTGTCAACACTGACCTCACTCTGCTCCATCCCGATATATTTCCTGGTTACTATCCTGTTTGCCTCAGAGGTTTCTGATTTTGTTGCACTTATGACTGGCATGGCTGATTCTTCCTCTTCGGCGATATCCAGGGTTATTTCTGCCTCTAAGGATTCTGAAATGGGTACGGTTTCATTTATACTTTCAGTTTGAATATTCGTTGCCGGAACCTGGCTTTCAGTAAGAGGTTCTTCAGTTCTGACCTGTTCCGTTTTTTCTTCCCCCTTATTAAATTTCTCTTTATCAACCTGGCTATTTTCCGTTACTGCTGCCCGCTGGAAGACCTGATCCAAATCGCTGTTTAACAGGACAATAATCGAACCAACTATAATTATTGCCGCAACTGCAGCAGCTATCCGATAGAAAATAAAACGGTTGGAATGGCTGGTACGGGCGAAAAGGCGGTTGTTAAGCTCTGACATGTCCTGCCGGGCATCCTCACTGGAAAGGGCGGATAAACCCTCAGCCGCATCAGATTCAAACGGGTCTTTCTGAAGATCTTTTTCAAAGATGTTTCTATCCTGCCCGGTAATCTTACCGTCAGTATAATCGAAGAATTTCTCAAGATTCTTATTAATATGTTTTTTATTCCGTTTCATTTTTTTTCTCAAGGCAAATTTTCAAATTTCTTTTGCCATTCTGCAAATGACTTTTAACATTTTTTTCATCCATCTTCAGGGACTCTGCAATTTCGCGGTAACATTTATTTTCAAAGTAAAACAGGCGGATGCATTTTTTTTGTTCATCATTCAGTTTTTCAAGACATTCTTTTAATGGAATATCCTTTTCTGCATCCTCTTTATCTATAGGATGCAATTCTATAATTGATTCCACAGATTTCACGTGATCAATTTTATAATTATTGATACGGCGGTCTGTAGTCTTCTGAGCCCTGAGCTGCATCAGGCAGTGATTTTTTGTGAGAACATAAAGCCAGGATTTGAACTGTTTTATCTCGTATTCGCGCAGTTCTGAAATAAGTTTTTCAAATATCTGCATTACGGCATCTTTGGCGTCATCACGATTCTTAAGATATTTAAGGCAGACACCATAAACAAGATGCATATAACGGGAATACAGGTCGCCCAGCACTTCCAGGTTGCCCGAAAGCCGATAATGCTTCAAAAAGGATTCATCTGAATCATCCTTGGTATGTCCCAGGCTATTTTTTAACAACTCAGGAACTTCTTTAGTTTGAAAATAGATTTTTCAATCGGGATTACAAATACAAATCTCACGCCAAACTCTGAAGAGAAAAAGGTTCCCGGTTAGATCCCGATATACATCGGGACAAGGTTCGGGATTCCAGGTTCGGGGTTCTAATGGATTAATAAAGACTACTGGAGGTTGAATTATTATCAGTATTAAGGACATTTTAATCCTGAAAGTATTTCTTTTGCCCATCCGATATATTCCGGCCGTTCTTCAAACTGGCTGGCAGAAAATACCCTTAATCCAGCAAGTTTTCCTGCATTTACCATCTCAACATATAATCCAAGAACTGATTTGAATTCATCCTCGGAGAGCCAGCGACCTCCGTCAGGGCCGGATTTCAGGTAAAGCCCCGCGATCACCGGTATATCAGGATGTTTTTCGAGTCCGGCCGTAAGAAGCTCTCTGGCCCGTGACATTAGTTCGGGATCGTTCCCCCATAAGTTCAGGATCACTCCGTCTATATCGAAATCGAACTCATGCCGGCCCTGATTCCGGTGCGGGTAATCGGGAACCCACAGCTGAAGGTTCGGATTAATTTCTTTGGCTGCGGCTATGATCTCTCTCCATTGTTCTTCAGTACGGTACCCTTCCTCAATCTCATCATAAAAATCATTCAGGTACATTCCCTTGATTCCGGGATGTTCAAGGGATAATTGCGCTACCCAGCGCGCATGATTCAGGGATTGTTCATGTGTCCATCCCCAGGCTGCTCTTTCGATCTTGGCGAATACATATTTTACACCCAGGACCTGAAGCATTTTATACATGTGCGTCTCTTCCCATGACTGACCATTATAAGGTTTATCATGCGACCAGATGAGGTTGAATCCAAGTTCCTTAACCACATTGGTGGGATCAAAATTCCATTGATGATTCCATACGGAAATCAGACACTCACTGGTTGAAGGCAGTGGTTGTGCATTGAGATATGACAGCCCTGAAATGGTAACTATCATAGAAAAAATCGTAGAGAAGAATCTGTTTTTGATAGGTTTCATGGTTCTTGTTATGTTATTTGATATTACAAATTAAATGATTTCCCGCATTAAAATTATGGAATTTCATCCATGTGTGCATCCTATTAATGAAAACAAACAAAATCAAATCATGAAAACACTTATTTCTTCAATTGCGATCCTGATCATATATGCTTTGCTTACTGCAGCAGGTGAACCTATGGTTATTACCGGTAAGGTCACTGATGATCAGGAAACACCTGTGTCAGGTGTTAATGTTCTTGTTAAAAAAACCTCAAGAAGCACGATCACAGATATTAATGGCATGTACCGGTTAAATGTAATGCCTGAGGATAAAATTCTGGTCTTTTCCTGCGTTGGTTATGAAACAAAGGAGGTCAGCATTAACGGCCGGACTGCGATCAATGTGAAACTTTCTTCCGCGGTAGTTGAGCTAAAGGAGATTATCGTTGCTGAAGAGGAAGTTCAATCAAAAGTCGAAATGTCAATGCCTGTGCGAAGCAGTTACAATATAAAAATGGTCGGCGGAGTAAATACTGCCTATGATGCATTGGTGCCGGACTTTAATACCGAGGGATACTCAACCATTCATGAGAACGGTTATAAAGATGTACTGAACCAGCCTCTTTCAACTTTTTCCATTGATGTCGACAGGGCTTCTTACTCAAATGTCCGCAGGTTCATTAACATGGGACAGCTTCCTCCTGTTGATGCAGTCCGGATTGAGGAGATGATTAATTACTTTTCCTATAATTATCTTGAACCTGAGGGTGAGCACCCATTTACTGTTTATACTGAATTGTCGACCTGTCCCTGGAATTCAAAGCATCAGCTACTGCATGTAGGACTGAAAGGTAAAAGCATGGATAAGTCGGAATTGCCACCGTCTAACCTCGTCTTCCTCATTGATGTCTCTGGTTCGATGAGTGATGCCAATAAGCTGCCACTTCTGAAATCGGCATTTCAGTTGCTTGTAAGGGAATTGCGTCCTGAGGATCAGATTGCCATTGTTGTATATGCCGGTGCAGCCGGACTTGTTCTGGAATCAACTCCAGGCAGTGAAAAAGAAAAGATCCTTGAAGCCATTGACCGTCTGCAGTCCGGAGGAACTACGGCCGGGGGTGAAGGATTATTGCTGGCATACAAGACAGCAGAAGAGAGTTTTAGGGAGGGAGGTAATAACCGGATTATTCTTGCCACCGATGGTGACTTTAATACAGGTGTATCAAGTAATGCAGATATGGAACGTATTATTGAAAAGGAAAGGGAGAAAGGTATATTTATAACCGTCCTTGGATTTGGAATGGGGAATTATAAAGATGATAAGATGGAAATCATCGCGGACAAAGGTAATGGCAATTATTCATATATAGATAATATCCAGGAAGCAAGAAAAACCATGGTTAGTGAATTTGCAGGTACGCTTTTCACTATTGCAAAGGATGTCAAGTTTCAGCTGGAATTTAATCCTGCCAGGGTTAAGGCATATCGCCTGATTGGTTATGAAAACAGGCTGCTGAATGATGAAGATTTCAATGATGATAAAAAAGATGCCGGTGAAATGGGTGCGGGGCACACTGTTACTGCATTATATGAGCTTATTCCGGCGGGTTCAGAAGAGGATGCTGGTAGTATTGATCCATTAAGATACCAGACAAATTCCTCCCACGTAAAACCAAATACAAATGCAGAGCTTTTAACTATAAAATTAAGATATAAACAGCCTGACGGACTTACCAGTTCTCTGTATGAAAATCCGGTTAAAGGCACGATAATGGAATTTTCTGCCACCTCAGAAGAGTTCAGGTTTTCAGCAGCTGTCGCTGAGTTTGGGATGCTACTTCGTGATTCTGAATTTAAGGCCGGAGCCTCCATTGGACAGGTCGTCCAGTTAGCACAGGGCTCAAGGGGAACAGATGAAGAAGGATACCGTGCAGAGTTTATCAAACTTGTGAAAACTGCTGATGATCTGATAGACATGAAAGCGGAAAACTAGGAAGAGTCCAATGGTCAGTTAAAAGTAACAGGATAATAAACCCGGTGTAAAAAACCGGGTTTTTTGTATGAATTCAGATCGTATCTTTGGGATTAATTATTCATGGTACTTTTGATTATAAGCAGATCATGATAATGAAATCCAAGTTATGGAGAATTCAGAAGCAATCTGTTGAATAATCTAATCAGGATTTAGCAGATGGATATTAAAGGAATCAGGAGGCATATAAGCATAGCTCATTATATTGAGACAATTATATTTTGGATGATCATTTCCCCGGCCTCAGCACAGGAAATATATATTGACGGAAAAATTGCAGACCCATCCGAAAATGCATTGACGGGAGTTGTTGTTACTTTCACGGTCAATACTAAAGATTATTCAGCAACAACTAAAAGTGATGGATCTTATCTGATCAGAATTTCAGGATTATACCCGCTTGAACCGGAACTACTCGAAGTTGAAAGTCCATTTCCAAATCCCTTTAGCCATTCTGTAAATATCCCTGTTATTATTTCAGAGGATGGTAACATATTATTTCAGGTCTATGATCTTGCAGGCAGAAAAATAACTGAAATGGAATTTCCTTCCCTGCTGGCAGGTGCCTACCGGATTACCTGGGATGGTTCAAATCAGTTTGGGACTCCGGTAGCAGGAGGATATTATATTTATGCAATATCGTTCAAGGGATTAACCATTTCCGGCAGGCTGGTAAAAACACCGGGAATTTCTCTTTTTTCTGGTCCCACCGGGATAGAAATGTTCATGCCTTCCGACGATCCTGTCATTCAGCCGGATGGATACAGAATACCGGTTACTGCTGTGGGTAAGAAGGACGGGTATCATACGCTAAGACTTACCGATATTTCCCTGGCAGGGGATACAACGATTAATTTCGTTCTGCAGCCTGTAATTAACCTGCCATATAAGGTCTCCGAAACAAACATAGCAAAATATACAGGACAGGAATTTCAATCATTAATCCTCAAGGGCATAAACCTTGGATCTTCACCCCCGGGTTATTTTCCAGGTGAAATTGCCTATGCTATAACCCCTGCCATGTATGAAAGGTGGATTGAAATGATGAGTCAGTCTGGATTTAATGCGATCAGGATTTATACTCTTCATCCCCCGGTGTTTTATGAAAAACTGGCTGAATATAATTACCGGCATCCTTCCAGCCCATTATTTCTTTTCCAGGGTGTCTGGCTTGATGAAGTGGAAAATGGATCAGTACCCGGTGAATATGATTTAATAGCCCGTTCCGGAGCATTCACAGATAATATAAAAGAAGTTATTGATTGCGTGCACGGAAATAAAAATATCCCCTTCAGACCAGGCAGAGCATATGGTAAGTATGTTACAGATATTTCGCCATGGATAGCAGGGTATATTATTGGCCGTGAAATTATGCCCCAGGAAGTGGATTCTACCAATAAATTCAATGCCGGTATAACAACATGGACAGGATACAACTTCAGCATAAGTAACGCCTCCCCGGCAGAAGTGTTTGTGACAAAAATGCTCGATGAGACTATAAAATATGAATGGGAAAATTGGGGCGTTAAAAGGACGGTCAGCATGTCAAGCTGGCCCACCCTGGATCCTCTTGTGCACCCGACGGAAATCCATACCGATGAGGACAAAGCTTCAATAGATATAACAAAGATTGTGGAAATTGATGCTGAAAGATCCCTTTTTGCCAGCTATCATGCCTATCCATACTATCCTGACTTTATGAGCGATGAACCTCAATACCAGAGCTATAGTGATGAGGCAGGTCAGAACAGCTACCTTGGTTACCTTACTTCACTGAAAAATCATTATTACGGTATTCCCCTGGTTATAGCAGAGTTCGGGGTACCATCGAGTTGGGGCAGTGGACATGGATCATTCAGCGGTATGCCCCACGGAGGATTATCGGAAGAACAACAGGGATTGTATAACCTCAGGATGATGAAGAACCTGCTTTCCGTAGGATGTGCAGGAGGATTCATGTTCTCATGGATGGATGAATGGTTCAAGGCTACATGGATAGTTCAATATCTGGAAGCATACGGCACTGTAATCGACGAGATAAACATCCCTACAAGACAGCTATGGCATAATATGGTTTCACCCGAACAAAATTTCGGACTTATTGGTTTTGAAGAAACTCTTGCCCGGCAATGGTGGACCTATTCAACTGATGGGAATAACGAGTTAGTATCATCTGTTAAAGCATGTCATGATAACAGTTATTTCTATCTTGATATACAGCTTGCTACGGTTCCTGCTTCCGGAGATACCTTTATGATTGCCTTTGACACATATTTAAAGGATACCGGAGAATCAACTCTGCCGGGAGGAGAAACAATCGCAAACAGATCTGAATTTCTTTTAGAAGCAATAAAAGGTGATGATTCGGCATCTTTTTATGTTACAGAAGCTTATGACATGTATGGGCTAAGTCCAAGATTTAACCACAGCGATCCGCTTGTTCAGAAATTCAGGAGCACGATAAGTGATGGTGCAGCCTGGAAGCTAATGGGATGGGTAAATAATGGATTCAGCGGTGCTGTATTTAATATTGGCAGACTTCCTGCAGAAGAATCATCCGGCTTCACTCCGGGCATGCGAACTGCCGTTGCCTGGGCTGATGACAGGATACAGGTCAGGATTCCATGGACTATGCTCTATTTCTATGATCCGACACAGATGAACGTTATCGACGGCGCTGTTTCCTACGATGGGGGATATAGTTTTGAAATCTTAAGCAGGCAATCTGATGGAATTGCTGTTTCTGTAAATACTGGATCATTTGTTACCAATACATTAACACGCTATATCTGGCCAACCTGGCTTGTTGTTCCGCAGACAACAGATCAGGCAAAACGATCACTTGGAATTATCAGCGAGGGACTTAATGCTATTCCAGGATATGCCAGATAGTGGAAGGTTATGCCGGGAAATAATATAGCCACCAGGTATGGCGTAACATTTAACCTCGTTATTTACTTATAACCTGATCAGGAGTACTTTTTTTCCTGGTTTTTTTCTTATCAAATCCTTTACGCTTGACAGAACCCCATTCCTTTACCCTGAAAAGAGCCTGGATATTTCCGGTAACTGCGAACCAGGTATGAGCCGGATAGAAAAAAGGTTCAACCAATGCCGCTACAAGGAGGCGGAATACATCCCTTTTTCTTTCATATTTATGGAAAGTGATCTCCTCAAAAAGAACAGCCCAGGTAGACAGGCAGATTGCAAAAGTATAAACAAACAGGAAAAGAAGGAGGAAGAATGACCAGTTAAGATGTCCTGCAATGATAAGAAAAGCAGTATATACAAAACCACCAAATGCAATCAGAGGTGCCATCCATTCAAAGAAGAACCAGTATGGATATCCAAGTAATCCAAGCCGGCCATATTTCCTGTTGAAGAAAATTTTCCTGTGTGACCAGAGTGATTCAATCAACCCCCGGGTCCATCTGTTGCGTTGACGTTTCAGGGAACGTATGTCGGAGGGAACCTCGGTCCAGCAAAGGGGATCTGGAATGTATGTAACTTCATATTTTCTGTCATGTTCAGCCATATAGCGGCGCATTCTTAGCACGAGCTCCATATCTTCACCCACAGTTTTTATGCTGTAACCGCCTGCCTGTATTACGGTTTCACGGTCGAACATTCCCATTGCACCTGAAATCAGCATAAGTCCATCCAGGTGACTCCATGCCATCCTTCCCAGAAGGAATGCCCGGGTATATTCAAGGACCTGGAGACGCGGTATCATTTTCTCCGGCAGGTGTATTTTACGTATAAATCCTTTCTCAATTTCACATGAATTAACAATCCTTATCACTCCACCTGTACCGATAACCTTGTGTTCTTTCTCTTCAAGGAATGGCTTAACAAGCTTAAGTAGTGAATCAGCTTCAATTACTGAATCAGCATCAATAGTTACAATCAAACCACTCCTGCTTATATTGATACCTGCATTAAGTGAATCCGCCTTGCCTCCGTTATTTTTGTCAATAACAGTCAGGCGGTTAAAAGACGGATCTTTCGATTTATATACACCCTTAATTCTTTCACACGGAATCCGGTAATCAAAATAATAATTTACCCTGACAAGATTAAATGCGTCCTTAATTTTATCGAAGGTGTCATCAGTGGAACCGTCATTGATAATGATCACTTCGAAGTTGTTGTAATAAAGAGACAGAAGTGTGCGAACATTATCAATGATGTTGCGGCTTTCATTATAAGCAGGGGCAATAATTGAAACCCTTGGGCTAATTGGTGAAAGAACCAGGGAATTATAATTGATATAGCTGTTCTTTCGCAGATATTTGCGCAGTGCAAGAGCTGAAAAAATACCAAGAAGAAGGTACGAGCTAAAAAGAATTAGCGTGAGAATGAAAATAATATTCGCGAAAAAGAATGCCATTTATTATGCTATTATTTAATTGATCCTTCTATCGAGAACATGCCGTATTATAATATTATAGTTCTTATATTCCGATTTCATAAGTTTGACCAGAGCAGCAACACCGACCTCGCCCATATTCTCAATCGCTCTTGTAGCTTCTATCTGAAGTTGTACATCGTCTTCCTTGTCCAGCACCATTTTGAGGAATCCCAGCATTGACGGATCAGGCATTTTGGCCATTGATCTGAGTATTTCTGTACAGTTATTATAATCTTCATTTTTGTACATTTTCTTCATTATCTCGAGAGATGATCTCATATTAAGGTCACCCGCAACCTCTATTGCAAGATGCTTCACCCTTACTTCCGGATGCGATAATACTTTTGTAACCTGTTCTTCAGCATCCTGTTGCTTAAATTCACGCACCATCCTGAGTGCAAACATTATAACTGTAGGATTTGGCGAATCAAGCCATTCCATAAAGGCAGGTACAGGAAGGTTATGCTGAATAAGCAACTCATAAAGTGTTATTTGCTCCCATAAAGAGAAAGGACGTTTTAGCTTGTTGAGGAACATGAACGGATTTTCTCCGCTTAATCTCACCAGGGCTATTTGTGCCTCCATTCTGAGTATTTCATTTCCTGAATTCAATGCCTTGAATATTTCATCATTGGCATCCCTGTTATTCATAAATGCCAGCTCCCTGAATCCTTTTACCTTATAATGCCACTTCCTGCTATATGCTTTTCTAATGGAATCCTGATATAGACCAAGCTGGGTGTACAAACTGTTAAGTTTTTCCTCTGAATCACCTTTCAGGTTGATGCTTACGTCAATTATCTGATCAATCAGTACCTGCCTTCGAAACCTGTCCGAAGCAATTTGAAGGAATTGATCTGAAACTACATCGCCATACAGATATTCTACAATCAGACCCTGGTATTTCTCAAGCAGGAATTGCCTCAACTTCTGTTCCCTTTCCATGCGTGTCCTGTTCAGCAATATGATGATGAGCAGAATAATCATGGTTACAGTTGAGATAACAATAGTGATTATAAGAGCATTTACCAGCTTGAATGATTTTCCGAAATAATTTACCTGCCATAGCCATGGATTCTGCTGTCTTGCGTTGGAAGACTTTTGTATCACAGTATCTGCAGCCACAGATTGTTCGGGTTGTATTTCACCTGCAGGCGAGATAGTATCAGTGATTGTTGTATCCGGGTCAATATCTTTTCTCAAAATGGATAGCCAGTTAAGATTGAGAATCAATAGTCGTGAGTCGTGAGTCGTGAGTCGTGAGTCGT
>JBGPAO010000081.1:0-10943 GCA_041480755.1 Bacteroidia bacterium | reverse complement strand
TCTATTCTCAGTTCACTCTTCACGCTTCACTGTTCACTCTTCACGCTTCACTGTTCACTCTTCACGCTTCACTGTTCACTCTTCACGCTTCACTGTTCACTCTTCACGCTTCACTGTTCACGCTTCACGCTTCACTGTTCACGCTTCACGTTTTCAGTTTTCGCTTTTATATCTGAAAGTGATTCTTCCCTTTGAGAGGTCATAAGGTGACATTTCAACCTTTACCCGGTCTCCGGGAAGAAGTTTAATATAATGCATTCTCATTTTGCCTGAAATATGTGCAGTAATAGTATGCCCGTTTTCAAGCTCCACCCTGAACATTGCATTTGACAGGGCTTCGGTAATGGTACCATCTTGTTCAATAGAAGGTTGTTTAACCATTAAATTTTGTAATTAAAATTTGCTCCTAATTTAAATTCAAAACTTCCTCAACGAACCTGAAAGTGGACAAAACCAGCGCAGTTCCTTTTTTCACTGCAACAGCCAGTTCAAAGTGAGCTGAAGGTTTGTTGTCTCTTGTTCTTATCGTCCATCCGTCCGGGTTCTGGAGTATATACCTTGATCCCATATTAATCATAGGTTCAAGACATAGTACCATACCTGATAAAAGTCTGACTCCTGTACTTTTATTGCCATAGTTAGGTACCTCAGGTTCTTCATGAAGATCTTTTCCCAAACCATGGCCAACCATTTCCCTTACAACTGAAAAACCTGCATCTTCGGCGTGTTGCTGGATTGCAGAACTTATATCTCCAAGTCTGTTCCCTTCCACTGCTTTCTCAATACCCCTGAACAATGATTCTTTCGTTTTTTTCACCAGTTTCTTGGTGGCATCGTCCACTTCACCTACTTCGAAGGTATATGCTGAATCTCCATAATATCCGTTCAGCTTAACACCACAATCAACCGAGATAATATCACCTTCTTTCAGAACATAGGATGAAGGTATTCCATGAACAACTTCACTGTTAACCGATGTACAGAGGGTTTTTGGAAAACCATTATATCCGAGAAATGCAGGAACACCCTTATGATCACGGATATATTCCTCAGCAAACCTGTCCAGTTCCAGTGTTGTTATTCCCGGTCTTATCATCTTTGCCAGTTCCCCAAGTGTTTTCGATACCAGGAGATTGCTGGTTGATAACAACTCCAGCTCTTCATTTGTTCTCAGGTTTATCATCAATGAACGCTCTATGAGAAATTACATAGCTGATACACTTCCAGTTCTTCCTTTGATCCTGCCGGATTTCATGAGTCCGTCATAATGCCGCATCAATAAATGGCTTTCAATCTGCTGTAAGGTATCAAGTACAACACCAACAAGAATCAATAACGACGTCCCGCCAAAAAACGATGCAAATCGTGAATTGACCCCGGCCAACCTTGCGAAAGCAGGCAAAATTGCAATAAATGCCAGGAAGATCGATCCGGGAAGTGTGATTCTTGACATAACAGAATCCAGGAATTCCATCGTTTTCTTTCCCGGCTTAACCCCAGGAATAAATCCTCCGTTTCTTTTCATATCCTCAGCCATTTGCTGGGGATTTATAGTTATAGCCGTATAAAAATATGTAAATGCAATAATCAGCAGGGCGAATACCAGGTTATACCACAAACCTGTATAATTTATAAAATGGGAGACGAAACCAGTAAGACTATCAGATTTTGAAAATCCGGCAATCGTAATAGGAATGAACATCAGTGCCTGCGCAAAAATAATCGGCATAACCCCGGCAGCATTCACCTTCAGGGGGATATATTGTCTTACTCCTCCGAATTGTTTATTTCCAACAATCCTTTTTGCATATTGTACTGGAATTCTCCTTGTACCCTGTACGAGGAGTATTGTAAACATAAAGACTATAAACATAACCACGATTTCAACAAGGAAAGAAACCAGTCCTCCGCCCTGTTGTTCCAGACGCGCACCAAATTCAGCAACAATAGCAAAAGGCAGACGGGCAATAATGCCTATCATAATAATAAGTGAAATACCATTTCCAATTCCCCGGTCTGTGATTCTTTCTCCAAGCCACATAACGAACATAGTCCCTGCTGTCAGGATAATGATAGAAGGTACTGTGAACATGGGGCCTTTCATAACGAAAGCTGTTGATGGGATCTGGGCGTGAAGGTTAGCAAGATAACTGGGTGCCTGCAGTACCAGGATAAATACTGTAAGATATCTGGTAATCTGGTTCATTTTTCTCCGGCCGCTTTCACCCTCTTTCTGTAACCGCTGAAAATAAGGAACTGCGATTGTCAGCAACTGTACAACAATTGAGGCAGAGATATATGGCATTATACCCAGTGCAAAAATTGAGGCATTTGAAAAAGCGCCGCCTGAAAACATATCCAGCAATCCAAGAACACCCGTGGCGGTCTGGGATTTAAGATTGGCAAGCTGGTTCGGGTCTATTCCCGGGAGTGTGATGAATGATCCAAGCCTGTATACAAGCAGGATACCAAGAGTATAAAGGATCCTTTTCCGAAGATCTTCAATCTTCCAAATATTTTTCAGTGTCTCTATAAATGATCTCATCCAGTTATATTTTTTCTATTGTTCCACCCAAGCTTTCAATGGCTTTCTTTGCAGTTTCAGAGAAGGCATGCGCCCTGACATCAAGTTTTGCTGTAAGTTTTCCGTTTCCAAGTATCTTTATCAGCTTATTCCTGGAGCTTAATCCTGCAGCGTGAAGACTTTCAGGATCAATCCTGGTAATTCCTTTCTTGTCCGCAAGTTCCTGAAGAGTACTTATATTAATAGCTTTATATTCTACGCGGGTTATATTCTTAAATCCGAACTTCGGGATTCTGCGTTGCAATGGCATCTGACCTCCTTCAAAACCAAAACTCTTCTTATAGCCCGTCCTGGCTTTCTGGCCTTTATGTCCGCGCGTAGATGTTCCTCCCCTTCCGGAGCCCTGTCCTCTTCCCCTACGTCTGTCTCTTCCTAATGAACCTTTTGCGGGTTTTAATTCATGCAGTTCCATATTCGGTTTATATCTTAATAATTATTATCCTTCCACTTTTACCAGGTGCCTAACCTTATCTACCATTCCCAGTATCTGGGGTGTAGCCTCAACCTCAACACACCTGTGCATTTTTCTTAATCCCAGGGCATCAAGGGTTCTTTTTTGCCTTGGTGTACTGCCAATTCTGCTTCTGACCTGTGTTATCTTTATTTTCACCATTTGTGTTTTTATTATACAAGTCTAACCATTGAATACTTTATCCAGTTTAAGTCCTCTCTGTTCAGATATCATAAATGCATCTCTCAACTCAAGCAGGGCTAACATGGTTGCCTTAACCAGGTTATGAGGGTTTGATGAGCCTTTTGATTTGGCCAGAACATTTTTCACTCCCACACTTTCCAGCACAGCCCTCATAGCGCCGCCAGCCTTAACCCCTGTACCTCCTGATGCAGGTTTCAGAAATACTCTTGCTCCGCCATATTTTGCCGTTTGCTCGTGAGGGATAGTTCCTTTATAAATCGGAACCCTTATAAGGTTTTTCTTGGCATCTTCAATTCCCTTTGCAATGGCTGTTGTGACTTCGCTCGCTTTACCGAGGCCATGACCGACAATCCCATCTTCATTACCCACCACAACAATGGCAGAGAAGCTGAAAGTCCTGCCTCCCTTGGTTACTTTTGTCACACGCTGGATGCTGACTAACCGGTCTTTTAGCTCAAGATCGCTGGTTTTAACTTTTCTTATATTAGTTGTCATATGATTTTAAAATTTGAGTCCTCCTTCTCTTGCACCTTCTGCAAGTTGTTTAACCCGACCATGATAGAGATATCCTCCACGGTCAAATACAACATTGTTTATCCCTTTTGAAATTGAAATCTCTGCGATTAATTTGCCTACCAGCTTCGCCTGTTCTGTCTTCTTCAAACCTGTCTTTTCCGCGATCTCCTTATTCCTTGAAGAGGCTGCTGCAAGGGTCACTCTTGCAATATCATCAATCAATTGTACATAAATCTGTTTGTTGCTTTTGAATACCGACATTCTTGGTCTTTCATTGGTCCCGGAGATCTTTTGTCTGATTCTCCATCTTTTTCGCAACCTGCTTTCCTGCTTACTTAAGGTCATTTTAATTTAAATTACAAATATTAAACACTGGCAGCTTTACCGGCTTTCCTGCGGAGCTGCTCATTTACGAATCTAATGCCCATGCCTTTATATGGCTCAGGCGGACGTAGGGAGCGGATTTTTGCCGCTACATGCCCAATTAACTGCTTATCAGCAGACTTGAGGGTTATTATCGGATTTGCCCTTCTTTCTGTTTTGGTTTCCACCTTAACTTCCGGCGGAAGTTCCATGATTATATCATGAGAAAATCCGAGGCTCATTTCAAGCTTCTGCCCCTTAGCTTCAGCCCTGAAACCTACACCAACAAGTTCCTGCTGGATTACATAACCTTTCGAAACCCCGATAATCATGTTATTTACCAGGGACCTGTATAATCCATGCAAAGATTTATGCGGTATCTGATCCGACGGTCTTGAGAAAACAATCTCATTGTCATTGATCTCAACTTTAATATCCTTATTTACCAGCTGTTCAAGTTCCCCCAGCGGTCCCTTGACTTTTACCAGATTGTTATCATCAACAGTAACCGTAACTCCAGCTGGTATCTTAATAGGCAGATTTCCAATTCTTGACATAAGTAACCTCCTGATTAATTAATGTAACAGAGCACTTCACCCCCTATTTTCAGCTTCCTGGCGTCTTTGTCTGTGATCAAACCCCTGGATGTTGAAAGAATAGCAATGCCAAGTCCGTTCAATACCCTGGGCATTTCATCCACCCCGGTATATTTTCTGAGGCCGGGCCGGCTTATCCGTGTAAGTTCCTTTATTGCCGGTGCTTTGGTTTGAGGATGATACTTCAGTGCGATCTTTATCACTCCCTGCTTTTCATCTTCCTCGAACTTGTAACTTAAAATATATCCTGTCTCAAAAAGAATCTTTGTGATCTCCTTTTTAATATTTGAAGCCGGAATTTCCACAACTTTATGTTTTGCCATTACGGCATTTCTGATTCTGGTCAAATAATCTGATATCGGATCCGTTGCCATTTATATAAAATTTAATAATTGTACAATTTTTTACCAGCTTGCTTTTGTAATGCCTGGAATTAGTCCCGAAGCAGCCATTTCCCTGAAAGTAATCCTGGAGACTCCAAATTGTCTCATATATCCTTTAGGCCTGCCTGTCAATTTGCACCTGTTATGCAGACGGTTTGGATTTGAATTCCTGGGCAATCTGCTTAATCCAATATAATCTCCGGACGCTTTCAGCTTGGCTCTTTTTTCTGCATATTTGTCTACAAGCATCTGCCTCTTGACTTCCCTGGCTTTCATTGATTCCTTTGACATATTCTTTATCTTTAATTCTTTATTGTTTCTTAAATGGTAATCCAAATTCCCTGAGAAGTGCGAGACCTTCTTCATCTGTCCTTGCAGTAGTGATAAAGGTTATTTCCAGACCCATTATTTTATTGATCTTATCTATGTCGATCTCAGGAAATATAATCTGTTCCGATATTCCCAGTGTATAATTTCCACGGCCATCGAATTTGGTACTCACGCCTTTGAAGTCCCTGATTCTTGGTAAAGTTGCATTAATAAGCCTTTCAAGAAATTCATACATTTTTTCCCTCCTCAGCGTTACCTTTACCCCGATCGGCATTTTCTTCCTCAGTTTGAAATTGGAAATATCTTTCTTTGACATTGTCTGTACAGCCTTTTGTCCGCTTATCATGGTCAGCTCTTCCTGGGCCATATCTATCAATTTCTTGTCAGCAACTGCCTGGCCAATACCCTGGTTTATCACAATTTTGGAAAGTTTAGGTACCTGCATAACAGATTTATACCCAAACTCCTTCATAAGAGCGGGGATAACTTCCCCCGTATATTTCTTTTTTAATTCAGTTGTGTATTTCATTATTTCAGTTCCTCCCCGGATTTTTTAGCATATCTGACCAGTTTCCCTTTGCTGTTCTTTTTTCTTCCGATTCTTGTAGGTCCTCCCTTTGCAGGATCCACAGGAAGCAAGTTAGAAATATGGATGGGCGCTTCCTTTTTAATAATTCCGCCCTGAGGATACTGGGAATTAGGCTTGGTATGCTTGGCAACCATGTTTATTCCTTCAACGATGGCTTTTTTTTGCTTGATGAGGATATCCAATACTCTGCCCTGCTGGCCTTTATATTCCCCGGTTATTATATAAACCGTATCTCCTTTCTTAATATGAAATTTCGTACCCATTGGTAATGATTTGTTAATTAAATTACTTCAGGAGCCAATGAGATTATCTTCATATACTTATCTCTCAGTTCCCTTGCAACCGGTCCAAAAATACGTGTTCCGCGCAATTCATCCAGGTTATTAAGCAGGACGACTGCATTATCGTCGAAGCGTATATAGGAGCCATCAGGTCTCCTGACCTCCTTCCGTGTGCGAACCACAACAGCTTTTGAAACGGTCCCCTTTTTAACTTCGCTGGCCGGGAGTGCACTCTTAATAGTTACTACTATGGTGTCTCCAATGGTTGCATATCTCTTCTTGGTTCCTCCCAGAACCCGGATACAAAGGACCTCTTTTGCTCCGCTGTTATCTGCAACCGCCAATCTGCTTTCTTGCTGTATCATTTTATTTAGCTCTTTCGATGATTTCTAACAGTCTCCAATTCTTAAGCTTGCTCAATGGTCTCGTTTCTGTTATCTTAACTAAATCTCCTTCCTTACACGAATTTGTTTCATCATGGGCTATGAACTTTGATGTTCTGTTAACAAATTTTCCGTAAATGGGATGTTTTACCTTACGTTTGACAGCAACAACAATGGATTTTTGCATTTTGTTACTGATGACAATACCGATCTTGTCCCTTCTGGTTTTCCTGGATTCCATTGTATTTAGCTTTTCTCGGTTTTTATTCCGGTTTGATTCTTTCTTTTATTAATTTCTGTACTGATCCTTGCAACATTCCTCCTTGATTCCTTAATTTTCATAGGATTATCAAGGGGAGATATGGCATGATTCAGTCTCAGTCGAAGGAGATAATCTTTTTCATTATCAAACCTTTCGTTTAATTCCTTATCTGTTAATTCGATAAGCTCAGCATTTTTCATAATCAATAAATTTATTCTTCAAAATCACGTCTTGTAATAATCCTGGTCTTGCAAGGAAATTTTGCTGCTCCCAGTCGTAAAGCTTCAAGTGCAGTTTCAGGAGCAACTCCCTCAACTTCCATAATTATCCGTCCGGGAGTTATCGGGGCGACAAATCCCTCAGGAGCACCTTTCCCTTTTCCCATTCTTACCTCTGCCGGTTTCTTTGTAATGGGTTTATCAGGAAATACCCTGATCCAGAGTTGTCCTTCCCTCTTCATGCGTCTTGTAATAGCTTGCCTGGCGGCCTCAATCTGGCGACCAGTTAACCAGCATTGATTCAAAGCCTTGATGCCAAATGATCCGAATGCCAGCTGGTGACCCCGTTGGGCATTACCTTTCATTTTGCCTTTCTGCTGTCTTCTGTATTTTGTTTTCTTTGGCTGTAGCATTCTGATAAATTATTTCTAAGTTTATTTTCTTCTTTTCTTAAAACTTCCGCCGCCTCTTGTTTTTGAGCTCTTTGCTCCGATATTCGGAGACAGGTCACGTTTACCAAAGACTTCACCGATGCATATCCAGACTTTAACACCTATAAGACCGACTTTTGTTCTGGCGGCAACAATTGCATAATCTATGTCTGCCCGGAGAGTGTGCAATGGGATCCTGCCTTCCTTTAAAGTTTCTGTACGTGCCATTTCAGCTCCACCCAGTCTTCCTGAAATCTGGATCTTAATTCCTTCTGCGCCCATTCTCATGGTGGATGCAATTGCCATCTTAATAGCCCGTCTGTATGATATCTTGCCTTCAATCTGCCGTGCAACATTATTCGCAACAATGGTTGCATCAAGTTCGGGACGTTTAACTTCGTAAATATTGATCTGGACTTCCTTTTTGGTAATTTTTTTCAATTCTTCCTTTAGTTTGTCAACCTCCTGTCCTCCTTTCCCGATGATTATTCCCGGCCGTGCCGTATTAACAGTAACTGTTATAAGTTTCAGGGTTCTTTCAATAATGATTTTTGAAATACTTGCCTTTGCAAGCCTTGCATTAAGATATTCCCTTATCCTGTTGTCCTCGATCAGTTTTGAAGAATAATCATTGCCTCCATACCAGTTGGAATCCCAACCTTTTATTATACCAAGTCTGTTTGCTATTGGATTTGCTTTCTGTCCCATTTATTTTTCAGTTTGTTTTTCATCGTTTTTATTAGAACTTTCCAGAACTACTGTTACATGATTGGACCTCTTTCTGATTCTATGAGCCCTACCCTGGGGAGCAGGCCTGAAACGTTTAAGAGTCCGTCCCTGATCAACCTTTATTTCACTTACGAAAAGATGACTCTCCTCAATCCTTACCCCTTCATTTTTATTCTGCCAGTTAGAAACGGCTGAAAGCAGCAATTTCTCCAGATCTTTTGAAGCATTTTGCGGACTGTATTTAAGGATATCAAGGGCATGATTGACTTCCTGTCCGCGAACAAGATAAGCTACCAGCCTCATTTTCCTTGGTGAGATCGGGCAGCTCCTCAAAACTGCCATGTACTTACCTGCTCTCTCCTCTTTAGTCCTGTTTGCTGTATTTCTTTTCCTTGATCCCATTATTTAATAATTTGTAATTTGACAAAATTATTTAGCCCTGCCTCCATGTCCCCTGAAAATCCTGGTAGGGGCAAATTCACCCAGTTTATGGCCGACCATATTTTCAGTAATATATACAGGAATAAATTTATTCCCATTATGAACGGCAATTGTATGGCCAACCAGATCGGGTGAAATCACCGATCTTCTTGACCATGTTTTTATCACTGATTTTTTGCCTGATTCATTCATCTCAAGCACCCTTTTTTCAAGCTTATAATCAATAAACGGACCTTTTTTCAGTGAACGACTCATACAATATTCTTTTAATTATTATTTTTTTCTTCTTTCAATAATATACCTGTTGGAATCTTTTTTCTTTGATCTGGTCTTAAATCCTTTCGCCAGTAATCCTTTCCTTGACCTCGGATGTCCTCCTGAAGCTTTTCCTTCACCGCCACCCATAGGATGATCGACTGGATTCATTGCTACTCCTCTTGTTCTTGGCCGTCTTCCCAGCCATCTTGAACGGCCTGCTTTGCCTGATTTTTCGAGGTCATGATCCGGATTTGATACACTCCCGACAGTTGCTTTGCATGTGGTAAGGACCATCCTGGATTCACCGGACGGCAGTTTTATGATTGCATGCTTCCCGTCTCTTGAGGTTAATTGTGCAAATGAACCTGCACTTCTGGCAATATTGGCTCCCTGTCCGGGCTGCATTTCTATATTGTGGACAATAGTACCGAGAGGAAGTTCACCAAGTGTAAGAGAATTACCTACCTCAGGTGGAACTCCGGGTCCGGAAATAATCTGTTGGCCAACCTTTAATCCGTTTGGAGCAATTATATACCTTTTTTCACCATCTTTATATACAACAAGTGCAATCCTTGCTGACCGGTTAGGATCATATTCGATGGATTTAACAGTCGCAGGCATGCCATCTTTATCTCTGCGAAAATCTATTATCCTGAATCTCCTTTTATGACCTCCGCCAACATACCGCATAGTCATTCTCCCCTGATTATTCCTGCCTCCGGTTTTTTTGATCGGCATGAGCAGGGATTTATCGGGATATTCCCTGGTAATTTCATCAAAGGAGCTGATTACCTTTTTTCTCTGGCCTGGTGTAACAGGTTTAAACTTTTTTACCGCCATAAAAATTAAATATTGCTATAAAAATCTATCGTCTCTCCCTTGGCCAATGTTATTATGGCCTTTTTATATGAATTCCTTTGACCGCTTACAAGACCGCTGCGGGTAAACCTTGATTTCTTCTTCCCTGAATATTTCATTGTATTGACATCAGCAACTGCAACACCATAAGTTTTTTCAATTGCGGTTCTAATCTGTATCTTATTTGCACGCTTGTCGACAACAAACCCATAACGGTTTAATTTATCTCCCTGGGACGTCATCTTTTCGGTCACTATAGGTTTAATCAAGATGTTCATTGTGTTTCCTTGTTTTTATTCTTTACTTTGCAATACATCCAGTGAACTTTCCAGGAAAACCAGTACAGCTGCATTCATAATATCATAGGTATTCAGGTTATTTACTGCAACTATCTTTGAATCCTGAAGGTTACGGGACGCCAGGGATATATTACGGTTATGTTCATGAAGCACCAGCAGGGATTTCTTGCCATCTATCTTCAGATTCTTTCTGATGTTAACGAATTCCCTGGTTTTAGGAGTCTCAAGGGAAAAATCTTCCAGGATCATGATACCGTTGCTTTTCGCTTTGTAGGTAAGAGCTGATTTCCTGGCAAGTTGTTTCACTTTCTTGTTCAGCTTAAAATTATAATCTTTAGGTCTTGGGCCAAAGACTCTTCCGCCTCCCCGGAACAATGGATTCTTAATACTGCCTGCCCTAGCAGTACCTGTGCCCTTCTGCCGTTTAATCTTTCTTGTACTCCCTGTAATTTCGGCTCGTTCTTTAGTCTTATGGGTTCCCTGACGGGTATTTGCCATATAATGTTTGACATCAAGATATATAGCATGATCATTTGGTTCAATTCCGAAAATTGAATCTTTCAGGTCAGTTTTTTTGCCCGTCTCTTTTCCAGTAATATTGAAAACCGGTAACTTCATCACTTCTCAATAATTAAATATGATCCTTTTGAACCTGGTACAGAACCTTTTAATAACAGAAGGTTCTCCTCAGGAATGATTTTCACAACTCTCAGGTTGATTTGTTTATTTTTATCTCCTCCAGTGCGCCCGGCCATCCTCATTCCTCT
>JBGPAO010000080.1:0-10950 GCA_041480755.1 Bacteroidia bacterium | reverse complement strand
TTTTTAAAAAGCGTATACCCCGGATCCGTATATGGGATGTACAGGATTTTGTGTCCGAACAGCCTTCTTGCCAGCGCAGCTGAATTCCGTGCACACAGAAGTCCGTTCACCATTGTGGGATGCAGATGTACAACATACCTATACCTTATCAGGTTATGGAGAGATGTCTCAACAGACGGCCTTAATGGATCGTCAGGATCTGCCTTGCTTTTATAAAGATCTTCCTTCACCTGGTTTTCCCGTGTTGCGGGGTCATCACTGTATTTCTTCCTTGAGATGACATTCAGTTTTTCTCTTGAAAGAACTGTAAATCCTTTGCGTTCTATTGTTGCCAGAGGAACACCGCTTGCTTTTACCCAGATTTTTTTACTGTCTTTATAAGATATATTTCCCCCACCTGCGAGAACAAATTCTTTGTTTGCACCATAGAACCGTGATAACTCAACCAGCTGGTCAATAGGTTTTTTCATGATATATCCTGTTGTAATTTATTCTATCTGGTTATGAATGCTTACCGAATTAATTATTGATTTGCCAGGTAAAAAATTTCTCAATGACGGCTTTGCCCATATCGATAAAATCATTCAGTTTGTCCCGGTTTGCCCTGCCATCTATTTTTACATATCCTTCTTCTCCCTTTGCATGCAGGTATTGATGGGCTGCAATAACAGATGCCCCTTCCCATGATATTATTTTCAGGTCTGCATCAAGCGACTGGCCTGACCGGGCTTTCACAAGGAGAGGCGTTAATTCCGGGGTATTGTGTTCTGTGCCAAATATCACAATAAATTTGTTGTCATGAAAGTACTGCACAAACTTCTTCAGTATATTAAGGTCATTCCGTCCGGGGATCAGTTCGATGCAGAAAACATTCATTGCTTCCAGTTCTTTCCTCAGCAGCTGCATGTCTGATTCATATTCAGTGAATTTGCCGTTTGGGTCATCAAGAAGAACAGGGTAGCAGGGGATGCCTCCGGCGTTAAGGATGATCTCTATGATTTCCGGCACCGGAAGAAAGGCATCAGGATCTTCAGGGACAAACGCCCTTCCACCTGCTTTCAGGAGATTGGCCCGGATCTCATTCTCCAGCGCCGCTTCATTATTAATACCAGATTTAACATCCCTTCCGCCAAATAATTGCTTTAGGAAGTCAATCCGTTCAAGTCCAGTTGGATACCTGCTGAAGATCGCAGCCCTGACCGCCCGGGCGATATGCCTTTCGCGGACCAGTTCCCTTGCAAATTGCTGTTTGATCTCAGGGTATTTTAATGTTATTTTTTTGTCCAGGTCGTGAAGCAGCGAATTGGTTTTATCGATCATTTCCTTTACCTGGACCTGGCTTTCCTGGCGGATATTATTCAGCAGGCATTCGTATTGAAGCTCAAGCTCAAACGGATAATCGAGGCCTTTCCCGCAAAAATAGGTCCTGCCGGGATTATTGGGGTCATTTACCCGGATATTTTTTTTTTGTTCCCTGACCAGCAGGCCGATAAACTCTATATTAAAAAGTGGGAATATCCGTGAGTGCAGACTTTGCTTGTAAAAGGTTTCATATCCATCTGTCACGAAAAAGTCATTGATTCCCAGAACGCTTATCCCTTCGGCAGTGGCCAAAGTAAAGATCTGTTCCACGCTGCTAAAAGCGCTGAAAGAATAAGGTGTATGCAGATGCGCGTTAATTTCGGGCACTCCTGATGTAGCACGCTGCCTGTACCAGCTGATCAGTTCACGCTTTTCAGGGTAGTCCTTCAGGATATAATCACTCATAAGTAAATCAGGATATTAATTGCGACTGACCGATTTTATGCAGATATAAATTTACAAATGAAATTGGATTTTCCCACTGTTACCCATGATCCTGTCAGTAGATTATCGGTTTCTTTTTAGACTGGAACAATTTCGGCTGATATAAACAGATAGATAATTTTTAATTGAGATTGAGCTTAACCTTATCCAGCAAGGCATTAATCATTTCCATCTCTTCCACTTCAAGCTTAAAATTCAGTGCTCCTGCATTTTCCTGTACCTGTGCAGGATTCCGTGCTCCCGCAAGGACAACTGTCATGCCGGGCATCTGCATAGTCCATCGGAGGACAAGTTGTGTAAGAGTGGCATTTTTATCACCTGCCAGGGGTTTTAGTTTTTCGAGAAATTCATTTGTCTTTTTGATATTTGAATCCCTGTAGTGAGGAGTTGTCGGACGTGTATCGCCTTCGTTGAATCTATACCCGGTTTTTATTTTACCGGTAAGAAGTCCCCTCTGGAGCGGGCTGTAAGCCAATATTGAAACATTATTTTTGATGCACCAGGGGACAGTATCTTTTTCAATATCCCTTTTAAGCATACTATAAGGAACCTGGTTCGAGGCAAGTCTGGTGAAAGCTGCAGCAATCTTCATATCTTCAAGATTATAATTACATACTCCGGCGGCTCTTATTTTACCTGACTTTAAAAGTATTTCCATTGCTTCCATTGTTTCCTGGATGGGAGTGGTGGGATCAGACCAGTGTATTTGCAGAAGATCGATATAATCTGTCCGTAGCCGTTTCAGGCTTTTCTCGCATTCATTTATAACACTTTCTTTACCGGCATAACGGTATAGCGAGACAGGTTTTCCCTCGTTATCAGTTGAGTTGAAGTAAAATTTCCCGATCTTTTTATCCCAGATCATCCCATATTTTGTGAGGATCTGGACATCCTTGCGGACTCCTTTTATAGCTTCCCCGACGATTTCCTCGCTCAGTCCAAAACCATATACCGGTGCAGTGTCGATTGTGGTTATTCCCAGGTCAAGCGATTTATGAATAGCCTTGATGGCATCATTTTTATCCGCCCCTCCCCACATCCATCCCCCGATAGCCCACGCCCCGAAGGTTAAACGGGTGACTTTGACATTACTTCTTCCGAGGATTACATATTCCATGATTTTGCAACTTTAATTTTACAATTAACTATGGTTTATTCAGTTGTTGATTTAATTGATAATTCAATAGATAATTCAATTGGACATCAGTTGTTCTTCAATTGTTCTTTAATAGTAATTCTGCTCGCTTGCGTTTGCTTTCTTTATTTAAAATCCGGAATTCATTAATCAGAATTATCCTGGAGACAAATGTAATTTTTAAGTTGAAAATTCAATGTTTTAAATCCAATATTTTTTGCTTATCAGACGTGAACTTCATTGGTAATTTGGAATATACTGAATATTATATTAACTTGTGTTATTCTCAGGCACTAACCCGGATATTATTAATCCATGAAATGATATATAAAAGCGGAAATTATTTTTAAAAAATACTGCCATGAAAGCTTCAAAAATCTTTCAGATGATGTTTATTATATTCCTGCTATCAGGTATATGCTTGAATGTAAATTCTCAGAACTATAGTTATCATGTATCTTCAGACTCCCTGATCGCGGGAGACACTACGATTTATCGTTATGGAGTGGGTTATTATAATCCTGCCGGATTGCAGGCAGTATTAACTCCGCACCTGTTAAATTACCCATGGCATTGCACGGTATGCAAAGATGATTCGATTTTCAGTTACAGGACGGAATTATATTCAGACTCAACATATAATTTTTATTTTGCCGTTCCAATGGGTACGATTCCGGGAATATACAGGCCAACTTTCCTTTTTGAGGAAAATTTTGTTGTATGGGGAAAGCACTTGAATATTTATACTCCTCCTTTTTTTTATCAGCAACCTGTCGATATAATGGTTTGCAGCGAAGATACAGTGGCATTTGAATTACTTGCAATGGGGAATGACGTCAATGATCCGTGTTACCAATGGTACCATAATGATATTAAATATAATGACTATTATAAGGGAGATGCTATAATCACAAATCCCCAATTACAGGATACCGGCAGGTATTATTGTGTAATCAGCAATAGTTTTGGAGTGGATACTTCTTTTGTTGTACGTCTTGACTTTTTAGCATTAAATACATATTTTGGTACTCCAGTTGGACCTGCCATTTTCTGTCCGGGAACTGAAAGTACAGCTTATTTAATGCTTTCCAATCCTTTAGCTACGGGTTATCAATGGAAGCTTTTACCTGAAACATCAGGCACTATCGAACAACATGATACATCTGCCATTATTTTTTGGGATCCGGATTTTTCAGGCATTGCAGAATTATATGTGGATGTTATAAATGATATATGTGGTGCAACATCCTCCGGTGTGCTCAAAATTACTATCCCGGAAATATCACCTCCTCCTGAAATATGTATCGTTGGAACAGATGAGGAGACGGGAAAATATCAAATAGTCTGGGAAAAATCAGGAATTAAATCAGCCCGGTTATTCAGGATATACCGTGAATCAAATATGGCAGATGTGTACCTGGAAATCGGATCCATCGATCCAGGTGAATTATGTGTTTTTATCGATCTGACATCTGCTCCCAACATTCTTTCCCACCGGTATAAAATCAGTTATATCGACTCCTGTGGCAAGGAATCTGAATTGAGCGAGTATCATCAAACCATGCATCTGGCTGCCAATCTTGGCATAAACAATGTGGTGAATCTCGCATGGTCAGAATATAAGGGAATTCCATTTCCAACTTATGATTTATACAGGGGAAATTATCCCGATTCTATGAAATTATTGATTCAGGTACCAAGTACTGTCACCTCATTTACTGATGAGGATCCACCGAGTGGAAATATATACTATCAAGTTGGAATGTCAAATCCTTCCGGATGCAATCCAATTAAAAAAGCCAGCCAAAATTACAGTTCATCAAGGTCAAATCTGGTTCAGGTTTTTATTTCAGGAACAGAAGAAGTAAATGAAGATCATTTATTTGCTATCTATCCAAATCCGGCAGATGAAGAACTTCAGATCCATTTAATGAATGTTTTGAACGGTGAAATTCATTATAATATACATAATACCACAGGAATGCTGGTTCAAGAGGGAATGATTACTGAAGGATCGGTTAAGGTGGATGTAAAATCCTTATCACCGGGCCTTTATATAATAATTATTTCAGCTGACAGGGAGATGTTTTTTGAAAAGTTTGTGGTAGCCAGAAAGAGTTTTTGACCTATTCACCACTGTTCTTTCATTAATTGTGGTAATTATCTTAAGAAGAAAGAACTATCAATAGAGAACTTTCTTAGGTACCGACTTAAGATCCTTTACGATCCAGTCAGCCTCAATTAATTCTTTCACTGAAAAACTCGACATCACAGCCAGGCATTTCATACCGGCAGCTCTGGCAGCTTTGATGCCGTTTGGAGCATCTTCAACGACCAGACAGTTTTCCGGTGGCACACCCAATAATTCAGCCGCCCTAAGATAAATATCGGGAAATGGCTTTTTTCTTTCAATCTGGAGTCCGTTTACTGTTACATCAAACGTTTCAACCGGCAGACCTATCTCCCGGAGATTAATTTTCATTTTGACTTCATCCGCACTGGTCGCAACGGCAATTTTCAGACTTCTTTTCCTGCACGAAACAATAAATTCCTTCGCACCGGGCAGAGGTTTTAGTTTGTTCCTGACAATGGTGTCATAGATTTCATAAGTTATTTTCTTGACTTCGTCAATATCAACAGGGAAATTATATTTCTCAGCCACACCTCCGATATACCTGTTTTCTCCTGTACCAACAAAGGGAATAAAATCTTCAGGCTTAACTGTCAGTCCCTTTTCTTTGAACATCTCAATGGCCGCCTTACAGATGAACTCCTCCGAGTCGACCAGTACTCCGTCCATATCAAATAACACAGCTTTTAACATCGTAATGGAAAATTTCGTTGGGCTTCAATGTCAATTTAAACCAGAAACGTTTTTAAATCATTTTTGTTTTTGGGAAATTTAATTTGATTCCATGCTCCATGCCCCATGCTTCTTTCACACAAGATCAACAACTCCATTAAGAACGAATTTCGGCTGATATGCGAACGACTTAATTTCCTCACGCGTTGTTATACCGCTTAGCACCAGGCATGTATCTATCTCGGTTTCAATTCCGGCCAGTACATCAGTGTCCATCCGGTCGCCTATAATTATAGTCTCTTCCCTTGTGCAATTCAGTTTTTTAAGTCCTTTCCTCATCATAAGGGGATTTGGTTTACCGACAAAATAGGCAGTCCTGCCCGTAGCAAGTTCAATCGGGGCAATCAGAGCCCTGGTGGCTGGGACAATACCGTCTTCAACAGGACCGCTTACGTCGGGATTTGTCCCGATGAGTTTTGCTCCTTTCAAAACCAGGTTCACAGCATGTTCAATTTTTTCGTAATTGTATGTCCGGGATTCGCCAACAACTACATAATCGGGATCGACACTGTTCATGGTATACCCGACGTTATATAATGCATTGATCAATCCTGCATCGCCAATAATATAGGCGCTTCCCTTAGGTTTCTGACTGATTAAAAACATTGCTGTAGCAAGTGCGCTGGTAAAAAATTTGTCTGCATCCACCTCAATCCCCATCCTTTTGAGTTTTTCCTGTAGTTCCTCAGGCGTTCTCTCACTTGAATTTGTGAGGAACATGAATTTTTTATTACTGATCCTGAGCCAGTCAACAAATTCTTTGGCTCCGGGAAGTAATTTATATCCATGATAGATTACACCATCCATGTCGATGATGAAACCGTTCATAGACCTGATTTGTTCAATGTCTTTCTCCATATCTACTGTTTTGTCAGTTTGAAGTTACTTTTTCAAACCTTTATGTTCCGGGTTTGGTCCTGATATTCATCAGGATGACGTTCCGGGTTTGTAACTATTCAGCCATATAACAATATAACAATTTAACAGTTTACAGTTTAACAGTTTAGCAATTTAACAGTTTATCGTTTATCTTCAATACTTCCATATCGGTGTTAACTGATTTTTACTTCAGGACTATAGCGATGGTTTATTTCAGTACAAAATTCCCTGGCCTGACTGAACAGATTTTTATTCTTGACAGGATCAAAATCGCAGAATTCAGTCAAAAGGAATGAGATGTCAGGCTTAAAGGTTTCGTAAAATTTCAGATCGGAGGGATGGTAGCGACCGGTTTCATCTTTGGCCCTGAAATAGAATCCGCAGACAAGTGCATGCAGGATTTTGTCGTAAGACATATCTGTGCGTATAGCCTTCCTGATGGGTGCTGCCAGCCTGTCGTCCGGACCAAGTTTCCGGATCAGGCCGCAGCCCACGCGGAAAACAGTATCCTTAAGTGCAATACTCCGGAACCTGGAGAGGAGGTCATCGATGTGATCTGTAAGATCCTGCATAGTAAACTCACCGGGATAAATCCGCATAAGAATTGCGGCTGACTGAAGCATTGTATCCCGGGAAACAGAAAATATTTCGGGATCATCAAGTATCTCGTACAGATAAGTTTTTCCGGGATGTTTCAGAAATCCTGTATACGCTGCAACTGCGTGTCCGAGGTTATGAATAAAAGATTTTCTGTCGACCCAGGCTTTCATGTTTTCTTTGGGTGCAAGCCAGGGAATATCAGGGACAGGATTGAGGAATCCCTTTTTATCCAGGATCAGCGTGTTATAAGGTTCAGCGAATATCTGCAGGGGATCCTGCCTGAGGTCTTCTTTTGTCATGAATGGCACCATTTTCCCTATGCTGGTTTCAATCAAACCGGCAAGCCTTTTGAGTGGGAAATCGAGTCCGAGGTGATGAGCCAGATCAGTTTTAAAATAGCCGGCCGCATCCCGCATATTTTCTGCGATGATTATATCAAGCGGTTGCGGCTTATCCGAATCCGCCCTTTGTTTAAGGCTTTTCGCGATGACCGGGATGACTGAGGGCAAGGCAGCCTGTCCGACTGAGACGGCTGTTACGCTAACGGATGATAATTCATCCAGTATTCTGGCTGTATCGTCAAAATGAATACCACGGACGTTTTGTATCAGCAATAATTCGTCGCTTTCCCCCTTAATAATTATTTTATAGCAATTATGTTTATTAAGCAGGTTTATAAGGGTGTGATCAACGTCAACAAAAACAACTTCAAATCCACCTCTGCTGAAGATCTGGCCAATAAAGGAACGGCCGATCCTGCCGGCGCCGAAGATCACAATTTTTTTCATTGCAGATAAATTAGATCAGATCCGCGATCTGTTTCCGGTACAATTCATAATAGGGATTGACCAGATTGAATTTCTCTCCCTTGTTCCATTCGATATATGTACCACCGATGTAAAAGCAGGCAAAGCCCCCGGAGGCTATACCCCACGCACAGGCATCATTCATGTCGAGTTTTCCGGGCTGTTTATTTTTAAGCTGCCATGCGACAGATGCAATAATCCCGCCGGCAAGATTGTCCCCGCAACCTGTAGTATCACCTGCCAGACCGGTGTTATGCTTCAGCTCACTCTGCACATTTCCTGATGTAGGAAGCTGGCCAATAGGGAGTTTCCCGAAAAGCCGGCCATCTGAGAAGCACCAAACGGGAAATGCCCCATTTGTGATCACAAAAGAAGACACTCCATGATCCATGTAGAAAGCAGATGCATTTTCAATGCTGGAAGTCCCGCTTATTTTAAGGGCCTCTTCCAGATCCATGATAAGAACGTCGATATCCCGGAATGATTCATCATTTTCTAAAAACTGCCATCTGGCACCGGGATTGTATTTCTCGCTCCTGAAATCATAAACTGTATTGACAATTGTAATACTTTTATTCTGCTTTGCTTTCTGAATCAATCCGCCCAGGTTATTGTGGATATTAGGGACAAGCGCAGTACCGCCAAATACGGTAATATCCGATTTGAAGAAATGTTTGTCAAGCTGTTCTGGATAAATTTCCCACGATGAGCCTATATTGTGAATAAATGTTCTTTCACCCTGGCCATTATTATAGAACTGGTCTGAAAGGACATTTGTAGTTGATGAAGGATGATCAATAATTTTTAATTTATTTGTCGCTACCGGTGTTTTCTTTATAATTGAAATGATTTTTTTACCGGCAGGATCATTTCCGACAGATCCGTAAAAATGAACTCTGGCTTTATCGGCCAGCAGCTGGGCCGCATGGATAAGCGCGACGATTGAAGGTCCTCCGAGGTTCAATTCATCAGGATCGCGATTGCCGATTATATCCTTCAAAAGGGTTGTAAATTTTTTGCCGGTAAACTTTTCAAGATCATCAGTCAATACCAGCCGTCCGGGACTTAATCCCCCGTCACCTTCTGTCTTGGACATGTATCTGGAAAATTTGGGACTGTTAAAATTTATCCCGGTATACAGATAGTCAAGCAGGCAGCATCCTGTCCCGGCTATGGTAATTTTTCGCATAAGACCATTAGATGTAATTGGAATAATCGGAAATCAGAAGATGCAAAGGTTTTTCATCTTCATCGATAGTAGGAAATCTGCCAACGTTGTCGATAAAACAGTTATCTGATTTATCATCATTAACAGAACTGACTTCCCCCACCAGGATATTTCCTGTTCCGGTTTCTCCGTAAAAACGATGGATAAGGTAGGGTGTGAGAGTGATACTTTCACCAGGAGTAAGGATAAGTTTATAACCCGGTTTAAATGTTTTAGAAATGCCGTCAGTACTTGCAGTGAATTCTTTGTCAGTGACCTTGTTGTCTTTGTCAGCGAGGAAGAGTTCGATTACCAGATTACCGCCACCCCTGTTAATAATATCTTCTGTTTTAGACCAGTGGAAATGCATAGGTACGATCTGTGCTTCCCTCACTATCATTATCTTTTCACAGTATTTCTTCTGATCTTTTTTTATGCTTCCATTCCTTATCGTAAAAAGTAAAAGTCCGCAATCATAAAAATCTCCGGATCCGAAATCAGTTATGTCCCATCCAAGCTGATGATCGATTATTTCGCTGCACGATTGGTATTTGCCCTTCCATTCTTCAGGTAACCAATAGGCCCATGGCGGAAGGTGGAAATTATGTTGCTTGAAAAATCCCTCAGCATCCCGGATTATATAATTGATCTCGCTGCGCTTCATTGAGGTACCTTTTTGAAAGACTTTTTAAAGATAATAATATATCTAAATACCAAATCGATTTCGGCGAATTTGTTCGAGGTTAGTGAAATTATTCCTGACCTGGTGACCTTTCAAAGGCATTATTTTTTCATGAATGGCATCGAGGATCCAGTTTTCCTGCGGGAAGAAATATTGCTCCATTTCATGTGCAGGGATAATCCAGTTTCTTGATCCCACCACAACAGGAGGTGCATCAAGGTCATCGAATGCGAGCTCGGTTATGGTTTGCGCCATATCCTTAAGGAATGAGCCCCTTGATGATGCGTCGCTCACCAGGATGATCCTGCCGGTTTTTTTAAGGGAAGCCAGGACGGGTTCATAGTTAAATGGCACCAGGCTGCGTGCATCAATTATTTCAGCTGAGATGTTATATTTATCACGGAGAATGTCTGCTGCTTTCACAGCAGTGTAAAGGGTTGCACCGATAGTAAGTATTGTTATATCATTTCCTTCCCGTTTTATATCAGGTTCCCCGATCGGGATCTCATAATATCCTTCAGGTACTCCGCCTTTATGGAACCATTCGCCAATATCATAGATACGTTGACTTTCAAAATAGATTACCGGGTCTGTGCCCTGAAGAGCTGAGTTCATAAGTCCTTTGGCATCATAAGGTGTTGCAGGGAAAACTACTTTCAATCCAGGAATGTGAGCAACCAGTGAGGACCAGTCCTGGGAATGCTGAGCACCATATTTTGATCCGACAGAGACTCTTATTATGACCGGCATTTTAAGGATATCACCGCTCATTGCCTGCCATTTGGGCAGCTGATTAAAGACCTCATCACCGCACCGGCCAAGAATATCGCAGTACATTATCTCTGCGATGACACGTCCGCCTGACATTCCGTATCCGATAGCTGTTCCAACAATTGCGCCCTCAGAAATAGGTGAATTGAACAGCCGGTGATAGGGGAGGGCTTCTGTAAGACCCCGGTAAACAGCAAATGC